>USLO01000076.1 GCA_900555515.1 uncultured Collinsella sp. | reverse complement strand
TCTGCCGACGGCCTTACCATCAACATGCCCGTGACGAGTTCTGCCGGTGTTATCGGCCAGATTATCGAGGTATCGGCTAAGACATCGACCGTGCGCCTGATTGGCGACGAGAACTCGGGCGTGTCCGCCATGGTGCAGGACACGCGCGCCCAGGGCATGCTTCAGGGTCAGGCTGACGGCACACTGCGTCTTGAGTACGTGAGCGTCGACTCCGACGTTAAGGTTGGCGACATCATCGTAACCTCGGGCATTGGCGGTGTGTTCCCTAAGGGTCTACCGCTCGGCACCGTCTCGTCGGTCGAGAAATCGGCAAACGACGTGTACTACACCATTGTGGTGCGCGCTCAGACCACGGCCGAGAACAACGAGGAAGTGCTGGTCATTACCTCGCTGACCGACGAACAGTCGGCTTCGGATGAGGACGTGAGCACGGCCAACAGCACGCCGCAGGGAACGTCGCGCGATGCTGCGACCAAGACGAAGGACGAGAGTTCGGACGACAGTTCCGACACGTCCGAGACGACCGACTCCGGCTCGAGCGAATAGGGGGCATGTCCATGGATCTACACGAGCAGGGGATGAGCTCCCGTACGTTTGTGATCGCCGCCATCGTGTGCGTGCTGCTGCAGGCAGGCCTGGCACCGCAGATCTCCATTGCGGGCGGTCGCGTCAACTTCATGATTATCCTGGTGTGCCTAAGCGTGTTCTCGGGCGACCCGACCCGTGCCGTCGTGTGCGGATTTTGCAGCGGCTTGTTTTATGACCTGTCCGCTGCCGTGCCGGTGGGCGTTATGTCGCTCCTGCTGACCGTGGGTTCTTTTGCCCTGGTGCACAGCGCCGTCGGTCAGACGGGCGGTAGCCCGAGTGCGCGCGGCGTCACCGTGGGCGCCTTCGCGCTCGCCATTAATGTGATCTACAGCATCATCTTGCTGTTTATGGGTTTGGAGACGAGCTTTGTCGTGGCGATCTTCGGCCATGCACTGCCGTCCTCGATCCTGACGGGTCTGGTTGCCATTCCGTTTTTGATGTCCGGCGTCGTGCCGCAGTCCGGCTATGGATTCTCCGCACGTGGCGGACGCCAGACGGGTATGCGCTTTAAGCCCAAGACCCGCAAGCTCAAATAGGGGAGGCCCGTAGATGTCTTCCCAGATGACGGTTATTATCGCCGGTATCGTGCTGGTTGTGGCCATCGTGGTCGCGCTGGTCATCATGCGTCGGGGCGATTCCCGTTTTACCTACGATACGCAGCATGGAACGGCCCCGCGCGCCACCGAGGGCGAGGGCAATACCGCGGCGACCGCCTTTAAGGGCCGCTTTTCCATCCTCACCGCGGGTGTGGGCGCGATGTTTGCGGCGCTTGCCGTTAAGCTGTGGGGCATGCAGATGGTCTCGTCGGACTATTACGAGAAGCAGGCCAATAGTAATCAGACTCGCACCGTTACCACACCCGCTGTGCGCGGTCGCATCCTCGACCGCAACGGCGTGGCGCTTGTCCAGAACCGTCCCTCACTTGCTGTCGTGGCCTACCGCGACCTTGCCGAGGATGAGGTTCTGGTTCGCCATCTTGCCAACGTGCTTGGAATGCCTTACGTGGCGGTCCTTCGCAATATTCAGGACAATACAGAGGGCGCTCAGAGCCTGCATACCATCGCGACGGACGTCCGTCGCTCCACGGTTGCCTATATTCAGGAGCATGCCGGCGAGTTCCCGGGCGTCAAGATTGCCGAGCGTACCGAGCGCCAGTATCCATATGGCGAGACGGCATGCCATATCTTGGGCTATACCGGCACCATTACCTCCGAGCAGCTCGAGGCCCAGAATAAGAAAACCTCTGGCGATGATGATGCTTCTGCTGGCAAGATTACGTACCAGTCGGGCGATATCGTGGGCCAGGCGGGCGTTGAGAGCTACTACGAAAACCTGCTGCAGGGTATTCGTGGTGAGCAGACCGTCAAGGTCGATGCATCGGGCAATGTGACCGGTCAGGCCGGCGCCGTGCCCGCGAAGGCCGGCTCTGACATTAAGCTCACGCTCGACCTTAAGATCCAGCAGGCCTGCGAGACGGCGCTGGCGAGCGCTATCGAGCTTGCCAAGACCACTGGCTACAGCAATGCCGGCAACGGCGCTGTAGTGTGTCTCGATCCCAACAATGGCGAGATCCTGGGCATGGCGAGCCAGCCCAAGTTCGATCCGTCCGTCTTTATTGGCGGCGTCTCTAATGACGTGTGGACCGAGCTCAATGATGACAAGGGTTCGCACCCGCTGCTCAACCGCGCCATCAGCGGACAGTACATGTCGGCCTCGACCATCAAGCCGCTCTCGGCACTGGCCGGTCTTGAGTTTGGAACCTACACTTCGGGGCAGACGACCAACTGCACGGGCTATTGGACGGGTCTGGGCAAGTCGTGGGGCAAGTACTGCTGGCTGCATTCCGGCCACGGCACCATGACGCTGCAGTCGGGTATCGCCAACTCGTGCGACCCCGTCTTCTATGACATGGGCAAGGCGTTCTTTTATGACGAGAAACATTCCGAGGGCCTGCAGGAGGTCTTTCGTCGCTGGGGCCTAGGCAAGACCTGCGGTATCGATCTGCCGAGTGAGGGCGCGGGCCGTATTCCCGATGCCGAGTGGAAAGAGTCGTACTTCACCGACGCATCTGCCGAGGACCGCAAGTGGAATGCCGGTGATATGACGAACATTGCCATCGGCCAGGGTGACATTTTGGTGACGCCCCTGCAGATGGCGTGCGCCTATATGGGTCTTGCCAACGGCGGTAAACAGTACGTGCCTCACGTGTTTTTATCTGCCGTGTCGCGCGATGGCGACGGCGATGCCTATAAGTACAACGGCAAGGGCAAGAAGAAGCGGCTGGAGGCCAAGATCAACAGCGATTCGGATTTGGCTCTAGTTCGCAACGGCATGCACGACGTGATTTACACGGCATCGACGTCACTGGCGGCGCACTTTGGCACCCTGACGCCGCAGGTATACGGCAAGTCGGGCACGGGCGAGAAAAGTGGCGAGGACGAATACGCGTGGTTCTGCGCCTATGCACCGGCCGATGATCCCAAGTATGTCATCGCTACTGTTCTGGAGCAGGGCGGCGGCGGCTCAGATACCGCGATGCATGTCGTGCGCGACGTGCTCGGCGTGATTTATGACGAGCCCGATACCTCTTCGGCCTCGGGCGATTCCTCGGTTCGATAGGAGGTTGCGATGGATTTTTCTCCGGCGGATCTGTTCCGTTCAACCAAGACCGGCTCTCGCAGCAGCCTGGACCGCGTCAACAAGCAACTTTCGGCCTCGCGCGGCACGTTTCGCCAAAAGGTGCATATCGGTGTGCTCGTGGCTACTGTGGCGCTCGTCGCCTACGGTGCCATCATCATCTGGTCGGCTTCGCAGTTTAAGGCCGATGCCTCGTTCTCACGCCATCTGCTGGGAATTGGCATCGGAGCGGTGCTGGCGGTGCTGGTCTGGCGTACCGATCTGCGCGGTATTTCCAATTTCTCGACGGCGTTGCTCGTCATCGACCTGATCGTGATCCTCTCGCCCAAGATTCCGGGTCTGTCCTATACGGGCGGTCTGGGCATGACGGGCTGGATCAAGATTCCCGGTATCGGCTTGACATTCCAGCCGGTTGAGCTTGCCAAGCTCATCACCATCTTCTTTATTGCTACGCTTGGATCGCAGTATAACGGCCGCATCGATACCGTTCGCGACTACGTCAAGCTCTGCGGCATGCTGTCCATTCCGTTTTTGGCCGTCGTCGCCATGGGCGACCTGGGCTCGGGCCTGGTCGTGCTGGTTTCGGGCGCCATCGTCATTTGTATGAGCGGTGCACGCCGCGAATGGGTGCTGTCGACCCTGGCCCTGCTCGTGGGCCTGGTGGCCCTCGTCCTGGCGCTCGATTCGGTCTTTGATTCGTTGCTCGGCCACGATGTGCTCATCAAGCAGTATCAGATGAACCGTCTGACGGTCTTTATCGACCCCGATAATGCCGATTCGGACGATGCCTACAACCTGCAGCAGTCGCTTATCGCCGTTGGCTCGGGCGGCTTCTTTGGTAAGGGTTTGGGCCATGCGACGCAGTCTGCCGGCGGCTTTCTGCCCGAGTTCCATACCGATTTCGTCTTCGCCTTTTTGTCCGAGACCTTTGGCTTCTGCGGCTCCTTTTTGCTGCTGTGCTTGTACGTGCTGCTCATCTTCTCGACGATCCGCGTTGCCTTTAAGTGCGAGTCTCTGTTCCTACGCTTATCATGCGTAGGTATCGTCGGCATGTGGGCGTTCCAGACCTTCGAAAACATCGGCATGTGCATCGGCATGATGCCGATTACCGGTATTCCGCTACCGTTTATTAGCTTCGGTTCGTCTTCGATGATGATTCAGCTGCTGACGGTGGGTATCGTACAATCCATATGGCGGCATCGTTCGGGCGCCGCGTAACCGCTGGAGGGGTTTGCTATGAAAATTCCCGTAGATAAGCTGACCCGCGCTTTTAAGATGGGCGCGTCCGTTAAGAAGGATTCCGATACGCCGGTGCGCGTTTCGGTCTATCTGGATTCGTCCGCCTCGCGCTTTCTGGCCGAGACGGTGCGTGACGCCTTTGTGCCGCAGACGACCTCGGGCATTGTGCGCGTCGAGCGTCTGGGGGAGGAGCGAATTGCTCCAAAGACCGATACCGATGTGGTGCTAGTGCTCTCGTGTGGCTCCGACCGCTTGGAGAGTGCTGTGCAGGAGCTCGTGATCGCCGGCGCACCCGTGTGCGTGCTTGCCGAGTCTGCTGTGGAGGTGCCGTTTATCGAGGAGTCCACGCCCATGCTCGGCGTGGTAGCGGCAACCGATAAGACGTATCTGCTCGAGACGCTTGCCCGCTGGATTCTCGATCGCACCGACAAGGAAACGGCTTTTGCGGCGAACTTTGCCTTCATGCGCATCGCGGCAGCCAATCGTATCATCACCTCGTGCGCGCTCACCAATATGGCGACCGGTGCGCTGGTGTTTTTGCCGGGCGCCGATTATCCCGTTATGGCGCTGGCGCAGGTGGGCATGCTCTTTGAGCTCGCTGCCGTCTTTGGACGCGGTATTAAGCCCGAGCGCGGCTACGAGGTCGCGGGCGTGCTTGCCGGCGGTCTTGTGATCCGCGCGGTCACCCGCGCGCTCGTCAAGCAGACGCCGCATATTGGGTTTGCCGTCAAGGCGCTCACTGCTGCCGCGGGCACCTATGGCATGGGCCGTGCGCTTGTTTCGCTCTACGAGCGCGATGTCGACTACAGCCGTGCCAACGAGGTGGTTACTGCCACGTTCTCCCGCGTTCGCGATCTGGTAACCACGGTCGCGGGCGCTACCCGTCCTATGGCGTCCTACCAAGACGCATCAGATCTCGCTGCTTAGGGGTTTTCCGTTGCGCGTTCCGTACCAAGATTGTTTTCATTTAATTGAGCCGTTGCTCGCCAAGGTCGAGAAGCCGAGTCGCTATATCGATCACGAGTGGGGTACGCTTTCCAAGGCCGATGCCGATTACCGTTGCTGCCTGATCTACCCGGATGTGTACGAGGTTGGTCTGCCCAACCAGGGTATCGCCATCCTCTACAACATCCTTAACCAGGCCGAGGGCATCTCCTGCGAGCGTGGCTATGTGCCGTGGCCCGACATGGGTGACGCCATGCGCGAGGCGGGCATCCCGCTGCTCTCGCTCGAGGGTGCAGCGCCGGTCGCTTCGTTTGATATCGTCGGTCTGCATGTGCCGCACGAGATGGCGGTGACGAACTTCCTCGAGGCGCTCGACCTCGCTGGCATTCCGCTGTTAGCGGCCGACCGAGGTGAAGACGATCCCATCATCATCGCCGGCGGCCCTTCGGTGTACAACCCCGAGCCGTACGCGGCCTTCTTCGATGCCATCCTCATCGGTGAGGGCGAGGAATCGCTGCTCGAGACCTGCCAGCTGCATCGCCGCCTGCGTGACGAAGGGGTCCCGCGCGCGCAGATTGTCGAGCAGCTTGCATCCATTGCCGGCAACTACGTGCCGTCGCTCTATGAGGTTCGTCACGACGAGCCCTGCTCGTCGCATGGCTACACCGTGCCGCGTGAAGGCAAGGATGCGCCGACCGTGGTCTACAAACGCGTCGTCGAGGATTTTAGCGCCACGAATCCGCTGTCGCAGTCGTGCGTACCCTATGCGCAGCTGGTCCACGACCGCCTGTCTATCGAGATTCTTCGCGGCTGCGCCCGCGGCTGTCGTTTTTGCCAGGCCGGCATGACGTATCGCCCGGTGCGTGAGCGCTCGGCCGACCAGATCGTCTCGTCGGTGATTCAGGGTCTGGAAAAGACCGGCTATGACGAGGTGTCGCTGACCTCGCTCTCCACGACCGACCACTCCTGCATTCGCGACGTGCTCGGCAGGCTCAACCGTCGCCTGGAGGATACGGGTATTCGCGTGTCTATTCCGTCGCAGCGCCTGGATTCGTTTGGCGTGGATATGGCCGAGTCGGTCGCCGGCGAAAAGAAGGGCGGCCTGACGTTCGCGCCCGAGGCCGGCAGCCAGCGCATGCGCGACATCATTAACAAGAACGTGACCGAGGAGGATCTGGACCGTGCGGCCAAGGCGGCCTTCGAGGCCGGCTGGAACCGCATGAAGCTCTACTTTATGATGGGTCTTCCCGGCGAGCGCGACGAGGATATCGTGGCCATCGCCAATCTGGCCGATCACGTGCTGGAGCTCGGTCGTTCCGTGGTGCCCAAGGCTCGTCGCGGCTCGATCTCGGTGTCCATCTCGGTTTCGGTCTTTATCCCCAAGGCTGCCACGCCGTTCCAGTGGTGCCCGCAGCTCGACTACGACGACGTCAAGCGTCGCCAGAAGCTGCTTGTCACGAGCGTTCGCAACCGTGCCGTTCGCGTGCATTACCACGATGCCGAGACCTCGCTCATCGAGGCCGCGCTGTCCCGCGCCGGTCGTGACATGACGCCCGTCATCATCGATGCTTGGCGCGCGGGCTCTCGCTTTGACGCTTGGGTAGAGCATTTCTCGCTCGAGAACTGGAAGGAGGCTGCTGCCAAAAACGGCATCGACCTCAATGAGCTCGTGCACCTGCCCTACGAGTTGGACTGGCGCCTGCCGTGGGAGCATGTGAGTCCCGGCTGCACGCGCGGCTTCCTCGAGCGCGAGTACCGTCGCTCGCTCGAGGGTGTCACGACTCCCGACTGCACCCGCACGTCGTGCACCGGCTGCGGGATCTGCCCCACGCTCCACGCCAAGAATGTATTGATGGGTGATCGCGCATGAGTGAACGCCTGATCGACAACCCCACGCTCTTTAGGCTTCGTGTTCGCTATGGCAAGCGCGATCGCCTTAAGTACCTGGGCCATCTCGAAGTAATCCATACCATTGAGCGCATCGTGCGCCGTGCGGGACTTCCCTATGCCGTCACGCAGGGCTTCTCTCCGCACATGCGCGTGGGCTTCTCTTCGGCGCTACCGGTGGGTACGTCGTCGACCTGCGAGTGGTATGACCTGTTTATGACCGAGTTCGTTGCGCTCGACGAGGCGTTTGGGCGCCTGGCTGCGGCGTCTCCGGCCGATCTGGCGCCCATCGAGGCGGCGTACATCGACGTGCGCACGCCGGCGTTGACGGCGCAGCTCACGCGCCTGTCGTATCGCATCGACCTGCACTTGGATCCCGAGGCGCCCGTAAGCGCCGACGAGGTGCGTCGTGCGATCGACACGTTGCGCGCGGACCATGGCATCGACTACGCGCGCGGAAAAAAGAGCAAGCGCTTGGATTTGGATCACACGCTCGTTGGCTATGAGCTCACGGCGGGGGAGCGCCCGGACCATTTGGTACTCATGCTCGACACCCATGCCGACAACGAGGGCTCCATGCGTCCGGAAATTTTGCTTTCTGCTGCTGATGTTTTGTTGCAGGGCTTGACCCCGGGCGTGGATGCACCTATTGTTTCCACCGGTATGCAAGACCTCGTGACCATCTGCTCCTACGATGTCGAGCGTCAGAATCAAGC
>USLO01000075.1 GCA_900555515.1 uncultured Collinsella sp. | reverse complement strand
GTACCTGCTGCTGAGCCTGCCTGCCAGATGATTGGAAGCAACAGCGTAAATCCCATCACGCCAACATCCCGGCGATCGCCGGGGCCTGTATACCTATATGAGAGGAGAGGGGTATATGGCGCGTAAGTTTAAGTCTATGGACGGCAACGAGGCGGCCGCATATGTTTCGTATGCGTACACCGAGGTAGCGGGAATCTATCCCATTACGCCGTCCAGCCCGATGGCCGACCATGTCGACCAGTGGGCGGCCCAGGGTCGCAAGAATATCTTCGGCACCCCGGTCAAGGTCGTCGAGATGGAGTCCGAGGCAGGTGCAGCCGGTACCGTTCACGGTTCGCTGGGCGCCGGTGCTCTGACCACCACCTACACGGCTTCTCAGGGTCTGCTCCTGATGATCCCGAACATGTACAAGATCGCGGGCGAGCAGCTCCCGGGCGTCTTCCACGTCTCCGCGCGTTGCGTCGCTTCCCACGCCCTGAACATTTTTGGCGATCACTCCGACGTCATGGCCTGTCGTCAGACCGGCTTCGCCATGCTCGCCGAGGGCAACGTCCAGGAGGTCATGGATCTCTCGCCGGTGGCTCACCTTGCCGCCATCGAGGGTAAGACCCCGTTCCTTAACTTCTTCGACGGCTTCCGCACCAGCCACGAGATCCAGAAGGTCGCCATGTGGGACTACAAGGATCTGGCCGAGATGTGCGACATGGACGCCGTCCAGGCTTTCCGCGATCACGCGCTCAACCCTGAGCACCCGCACACCCGCGGCAGCCACGAGAACGGCGATATCTTCTTCCAGAACCGCGAGGCCTGCAACAAGGTCTACGACGAGCTTCCCGCCGTCGTCGAGGGCTACATGAAGAAGATCAACGAGAAGCTCGGCACCGATTACGGCCTGTTCAACTACTACGGCGCTCCCGATGCTGATCGCGTCGTCGTGTGCATGGGCTCCTTCTGCGACGTGCTCGAGGAAGTCATCGACTACCTCAACGCTCACGGCGAGAAGGTCGGCCTGGTCAAGGTTCGTCTGTTCCGTCCGTTCTCCATCAAGCACTTTGTCGACGTTCTCCCCGAGACCGTCCAGAAGATCGCCGTCATGGACCGCACCAAGGAGCCGGGTTCCATCGGCGAGCCGCTCTACCAGGACGTCGTCTCCGCTCTCTACGAGGCCGGCAAGACGGGCATCAAGGTCGTCGGCGGCCGTTATGGCCTGGGCAGCAAGGACACGCCTCCCGCGTCCGCGTTCGCTGTCTTCGAGGAGCTCAAGAAGGACGAGCCCAAGCGCGAGTTCACCATCGGCATTGTCGATGACGTGACCAACCTGAGCCTGCCCGAGGCCGAGGATGCGCCCAACACCGCAGCCCCCGGCACCATCGAGTGCAAGTTCTGGGGTCTGGGTGGCGACGGTACCGTCGGCGCCAACAAGAACTCGATCAAGATCATCGGCGACCACACCGACAAGTACGTCCAGGCCTACTTCCAGTACGACTCCAAGAAGACCGGCGGCGTCACCGTCTCGCACCTGCGCTTTGGTGATTCCCCGATCCGTTCGCCGTACTACGTGACCAAGGCCGACTTTGTCGCCTGCCATAACCCCAGCTACATCGTTAAGGGCTTCAAGATGGTCCGCGACGTCAAGCCGGGCGGCACCTTCCTGGTCAACTGCCAGTGGAGCGACGAGGAGTTCGCCGAGCACATGCCCGCCGTGGCCAAGCGTTACATCGCGAACAACAACGTCAACGTCTACCTGATCGACGCTATCGACCTGGCGGCCAAGGTCGGCATGGGCAAGCGCACCAACACGGTGCTCCAGTCCGCCTTCTTCGCGCTGGCTAAGGTCTTGCCCGCCGAGGACGCTCTGCAGTACATGAAGGACGCGGCCACCAAGTCCTACATGAAGAAGGGCCAGGCCATCGTCGACGCCAACCATAAGGCCATCGATGCCGGCGCTACCGCCTTCCGTAAGTTCGAGGTTCCGGCCGACTGGGCAACTGCCGAGGATGCCGCTCCCGTCGAGCTCTCCGAGGAGACCAAGTCCGCCATCGCCCAGCAGGTCAAGAACCTGCTCGAGCCCATCGATCGCATGGACGGCGACAGCCTGCCTGTTTCCGCCTTCGTCGGTTGCGCCGACGGCCAGTTTGAGCTGGGCGCCTCCGCATACGAGAAGCGCGGCGTCGCCGTGGTCGTTCCCCACTGGGACGAGACCAAGTGCATCCAGTGCAACCAGTGCGCCTACGTGTGCCCGCATGCCACCATCCGTCCGTTCGCGATGACCGAGGACGAGGCTGCCGCCGCGCCCGAGGCTACCCGCACGCTCGACGCCATGGGCCCCAAGGCCAAGGGCATGAAGTTCACTATGGCTGTGTCCCCGCTCGACTGCATGGGTTGCACCAACTGCGTCAAGGTCTGCCCCAAGGGCGCCCTCGAGATGGTTCCCACCGAGCAGGAGATGGACCAGCAGCCCGTTTGGGACTACATGGTCGAGAACGTCTCCGAGAAGAAGGAGCTCATCGCGGCCAACGTCAAGGGCAGCCAGTTTAAGCAGCCCTACCTGGAGTTCTCCGGCTCCTGCGCCGGCTGCGCCGAGACCGCCTATGCACGTCTGGTGACCCAGGTTGCCGGCGACCGCATGTTCATCTCCAACGCCACCGGCTGCTCCTCCATTTGGGGCAACCCCGCTGCCACCGCTCCTTACTGCAAGGACAAGGACGGTCACGGCCCGGCGTGGAACAACTCCCTGTTCGAGGACAATGCCGAGCACGGTCTGGGCATGGCCGTCGGTTACGAGGCCGTCCAGAAGAAGCTGATCGCCGCTACCCAGGACATCATCGCTGCCGATGGTCCGTCCGATGAGCTCAAGGCCGCCGGCCAGGCTTGGATCGACTCCGTCAACGACGCCGAGGCTTCCAAGACCGCTGCCGCTGCCTACGTTGCCGAGCTCGAGAAGTGCGGCTGCGACGCTTCCAAGGCGATCCTCGCCGACAAGGCTTACCTCACCAAGAAGTCCTTCTGGATCTTCGGCGGCGACGGTTGGGCCTACGACATCGGCTTCGGTGGCCTGGACCACGTCCTGGCTTCCGGCCACAATGTCAACGTCTTCGTCTTCGACACCGAGGTCTACTCCAACACCGGTGGTCAGGCCTCCAAGGCCTCGAACCTGGGCCAGGTCGCTCAGTTCGCCGCTGCCGGTAAGGTGACCAAGAAGAAGTCTCTGGCCGAGATTGCCATGAGCTACGGCTACGTCTACGTGGCGCAGGTCGCCATGGGCGCCAACCCGGCTCAGACCCTCAAGGCCATTCACGAGGCCGAGGCCTACGACGGACCGTCCCTCATCATCGGCTACAGCCCCTGCGAGATGCACTCCATCAAGAAGGGTGGCATGCAGAACTGCCAGGCAGAGATGAAGAAGGCTGTCGAGTGCGGTTACTGGAACCTCTTCCGCTTCAACCCCGAGGCTGCTGCCGGCAAGAAGTTCTCGCTCGATTCCAAGGAGCCCGCGGGCAGTTATCAGGAGTTCCTGATGAACGAGGCCCGTTACGCTTCGCTGACGCGTTCCTTCCCCGAGCGCGCCGAGGAGCTCTTCAAGGAGAACGAGCAGGCCGCTATGGACCGCTACGCTCACCTGCTGAAGCTCAAGACGGTGTACAACGAGGCCTAGGTCTCCCACCGCAGGATCTGAGGGCTGACCTTCGCGGACGTCCTCGGACATGAAAGAACCCCCGCTGCGCACTACGTGCGGCGGGGGTTCTTTCGTCCTGCGGAGTGTCCGCGAAGGTCAGCCCTCAGATCCTGCTACGACTACGTCCTCGGATTGTGTGGGCGGATGAAGGACGTAGTTGGTCGGGTATTCCGTCCCCTTCGCTGTTTCGCGGCTTTACCGCGAAAGGCGCGTTACTTTGGGGATGGATGGGGGGCGTGGCTGTTGCAACGCCTTACCCCTTTGCTTTTTCGCGGCTTTGCCGCGAAACGCGCAGCACCTTGGGAAATGCATTGATGCGTGGACGGGGCTGGATTGCGGATTCAAATGGCTAGAGAGATATGGGCGCGAACGAGAAATCGTTATTGGGGTCATCCTTTTCCATAAACTCATCGAGACAAAACGTCATGTAGATTGGAACGTACAGAACCTTGCCCTCTTTGCTGAGATTCTCGTGGCTCAGTACAACGGCCTCGGGAATTTTGTATTCGCCCACACTCATCAGACGATCGAGGGCCGCATGCGCTCGAACCTTCTTACCCGATTTGACCTCGATTGGGACAACATGACCGTGGACGCCTTCGATCACAAAGTCAACTTCACCGACCTCACGCGTTTGGTAGTACCATGCATCTGCCCCGAGGGCAACGAGTTCCTGCGCGACCACGTTCTCATAGAGACCACCAAGGTTGGGAGTTTTCATATCAAGATAGACAGCGCGTGCAGTGCTGCCGGGGTACCGCGATGCTAGCATGCCTGTATCAGACTCGTATAGTTTGAAGGCTGTCGTTTTCTCCGTCCTCTTGAGAGGACTCCGTGGCTCCGTCACCCTGGCGACCATCAATCCAACACCTGCGTTAACAAGCCACAGGAAATCCTGTTCATATTTTTTAAGGCGAGCTCCCTCACCCAGAGACGAAACAACAAAGCGATGAGACTCCGCCTCAAGCTGAACGGGAATTTGCTCAAAAATCGACCGAACGTTAAACGCTCGAGTCGATGCATATTTTGAGATATCGCTTTTGTACTGATCGACCAGCTGAGTTTGAAGCTCACGTGTGCTCACGAGCGAATAACCCGAATCAATATAATTCTGAACGACCTCCGGCATGCCGCCGCAAACGATATAGGCTCTATAGTTCTTGAGCATCGCCTCATGAATATAGTTTTCGACAGGATGTTTCTCGACAAGGCAGCTGCGAATGCCTGCAAGCACATTCTCGCTTACGCTGTTTGCCCAACAAAACTCTTCAAAATCCATCGGGCGCATAACAATGTGCTCTACATACCCCACCGGAAAAGAAGAGATCCCCTTAAACTCAGTCCCAAGCATAGACCCCGAGAAGACATAGCTAAAGCGCCCATCCTCGACCAACGCCTTCATGAGTGTAACGATCTGCGGATACTCCTGAATCTCATCGACAAAGACAAGCGTATCGCCCTCAACAAGCGGCGCATCCGCAAGAAGGGCTACGCGGTTGATAAAGTCAACGGAGTTCTTTGCGCCAACAAGTGCATTCCTTGCTTCGACATCGAGTAGTAAATTGACCTCAAAATACGAAGCGTAGTTGCTTTTTCCAAACGCGCGAATCGCATAGCTCTTGCCAATCTGACGCGCACCAGTAACGAGTAATGCCTTATTGGAGTTATTCTTCCAGCTCAAAAGCCTATCAGTGACCTTACGGCGTAGCATTAAACCCCCAAATGACAAAAATTGACAGATAGAATCGCCTAAAATCATACAAAAATTGGCAGATAATATTGTCGAAAATATACAAAAATTGGGAGATAGAAAAGGTTCGAATAGGCCTCAAAGCCACTGAAACAGTGCTCTACTTTGCGAAGGGGCTGGGGACGCTGTTGGGTGCGTCTCCAGCCCTCTGATTCTTACTTTGGATCCCGATGGTGGGGTGTTGTCGGTGCTGCTTGCTTGGTTACCTTGTCTCGCCGGACTCCGTGCGTAGGCGGTAGCCGTGGACGAGGTCGCTAATGGCCGGCCAGGGAATCTGGCGGTCGACCCAAAATTGGAGCTGGACCAGATAGCGCTCGGTGGCGCGGGTGAGGGCTGCAAACTGTTCGTGAGTCTCTACCTGGGCGTAGAGGTCGCGGCTGTGGGCGAGGATTGCCGTGGTGTCATCCATTTTGCCGGTGACGTCGAAGGCGCCCGAGAACCAGTCGCACAGGCGCGCGGCGCTGTTGTTAATCGTTGCGAGGTCGGCGGTGCCGTCGTTGGCGTTTTCGTTGGCCTGGGCTCGCAGGAGGGAGAGGGCGTCGGCGGCGTTCATGCAGTAGCCGACGGTGAAGTTCCAGACGGCGAATTCGCGGCCTGTGTCGAGCTTGCGGCGGCGCATGTAGTCGATATCGCGTGGTTCCTCAAGCATCATCTGGTCGGCGAGGGCCTCAAGTGCAGTGGTGTACTCGGCAAGGTCGAGTGCGAGCAGGGTGTTGATATCCATCATCTTTAGGCCTCCGCTTCGATCTCGACGATTTCGTTTTTGATGTGCATGCCCTGGTTGTCCCAAACATTGCGGCAAGCAACGGCAAAGCGCTCGCGGTCGGCTTCGCAGATGCGGGCGAACATGTTGCAGGTGCCAAAGGGCTCGCACACGTCAAAGAAGATGCAGATTGACGACCATCCGTCATACCAGCTCACGGCGCCCGCCGGCTCGTGAAAGACGGGGTTCTCGATGTGCTCGTAATTGGCGATGGGGCCCGATACGGGATAGGTTACCTCGGCATCGCAGATCTTGGCCGAAAAGATACGTGACTCGACCGGACAGGACGATTCGAACAGCTTGCATGCCTCGGGAGCCTTGTCCCAGAGCATGTCGGCGAGAAACGTCTCGCCATTCAGCGTGATCTTGAGCATTTTTGTCATAGTAAGGACCTCCTCAATCCGTCGCTCAAGGGGCTCGCTGGCGGATAAGGAGAAGACAGCGGCGGGGTCGCCGAACCCAAACTTCACGACAGATCTCTGTCGCCCCAGCCCGCGCTGTTCTTCGCTAAAGTACCATGCCGCAATTGCGCGCGCAATATCAGTTTTTGATTTTCTGGAAGCGGCAATCGACGAGACGGCTCGCCGGCTGCCGGCCGACGCGCGGCAAAGGCACTCGTCTATTCCTTAAGTTGGATGAAAAACGCCATGTTATTGCAGGGCTGCATACTCGTCCAATAAGTGCATAGAATCTCGTATAGTGCGAGTAAGATTTTGCGCTGTCTGTTTTATGTTTAGCAAAGATATAGTTTGCATAATCTGGTCTAATCCCTGCTCTATTAAAATAAAGTTGCACGTAAATGACGTAGATATGCTTGAGCTGGGTTTCTTTACGCTGAGCGGGTAAAAGCGACCGTTCACCGTTCAACTATTTTCAAAATGAATAAAATGAGCGATAAAGAGAATATAAACCTTAATAAACTCGCGTATCGCACGGGCGCGGGTTATTAATGGGTTGTAGGCCTTTTACAGAAAGGATTCCAGCAATGTCTAAGCCTCTTGGCAAGCCCGATCGTATTGTCGTCGCCCTTGGCGGCAACGCCCTCGGCAACAACCCCGTCGAGCAGATCGAGGCCGTGAGCAACACCGCCCACGCCCTCCTCGGCCTCATCGAGCAGGGCAACGAGATCATCATCACCCACGGCAACGGCCCGCAGGTCGGCATGATCCAGAACGCCTTCGCCGCCGCCCACGACGCCATCGGCACCCCCGAGATGCCGCTGCCCGAGTGCGGCGCCATGTCCCAGGGCTACATTGGTTATCACCTGCAGCAGGGCATCGGCCGCGAGATGCACAAGCGCTATAAGCGTTGGCACGCCGCCACCGTCGTCACCCAGATCGAGTGCGACCCGGATGATCCCGCGTTCAAGAACCCGACCAAGCCGATCGGCCCCTTCTACACCGAGGAGCAGGCCAAGGAGTTCATGGCCGAGGATCCCTCCAAGGTCTTCGTCGAGGATTCCGGCCGCGGCTGGCGTCGCGTCGTCGCCTCCCCCGATCCCAAGAAGATCGTCGAGGCCGACTCCATCCTCAACCTGCTCGACAACGAGTTCATCGTCATCGCCTGCGGTGGCGGCGGCATCCCCGTCGTCCGCGACTACGAGAACAAGGGCTGCTACAAGGGCGTTCCCGCCGTCATCGACAAGGACCTGGGCGGCGAGCTGCTGGCCGAGGACTGCGACGCCGACGTTCTGTTCCTGCTGACCGCCGTTGAGCATGTCGCCATCAACTTTGGCAAGCCCAACCAGGAGGAGCTCGAAGACCTCACCGCCGACGAGGCCGAGCGCCTGGCCGACGAGGGTCAGTTCGGCAAGGGTTCCATGGAGCCCAAGGTTCGCGCTGCCATCAAGTTCGCCCGTTCCCGCAAGGGCCGCACCTGCATCATCGGCGCCCTGGACAAGGCCGCCGAGACCATGGCCGGCCTCTCCGGTACCCGCAT
>USLO01000074.1 GCA_900555515.1 uncultured Collinsella sp. | reverse complement strand
GTCGACCACGGCAAGACGTCGCTGCTCGATGCCATCCGTCACACCGGCGTCGCTGCCGGCGAGGCGGGCGGCATTACGCAGGCTATCGGCGCTTCGCAGGTTATGATCAACGACCGCAAGATCACCTTTATCGATACCCCGGGTCACGCCACCTTTACGGCTATGCGTGCCCGTGGTGCCAAGGTGACCGACATCGTCATCCTGATCGTCGCCGCCGACGACGGCGTCATGCCCCAGACCGTCGAGTCGATCAACCACGCCAAGGCCGCCGGCGTACCCATCGTCGTCGCCGTCAACAAGATCGATAAGCCGGGCGCCAACCCCGACCGTGTGCGTCAGGAGCTCACCGAGTACGGAGTCATCCCCGAGGAGTGGGGCGGACAGAACATGTTCGTCAACATCTCGGCCAAGCAGAAGATCGGTATCGACGAACTTCTGGAGACCGTGCTGCTCCAGGCCGACGTACTCGAGCTCAAGGCCAACCCGGACACCTTTGCCTCGGGCAACGTCCTCGAGGCCAAGCTCGACAAGGGCCGCGGCTCGGTCGCTACCGTGCTCGTGACCCGCGGTACCCTGCACGTGGGCGATACGCTGGTCGCCGGCCTTACCTACGGCCGCGTCCGCGCCATGCTCGACCCCAAGGGCCGCGCCGTCACCGAGGCCGGTCCCTCCGACGCCGTCGAGATTTTGGGCCTGCAGTCCGTGCCCAACGCCGGCGACGAGTTCCGCGTGTTCGAGGACGAGCGCGAGGCTCGTGCCCTGGCCGACGAGCGTTCGCTCAAGGCCCGTATCGAGGAGCAGAGCCGCGTCAAGCACGTCACGCTCGAGAACCTCTTCGAGACCATTGCCGACGCCGAGGTCAAGGAGCTCAACCTGATCATCAAGGCCGACGTCCAGGGCTCTATCGAGGCTCTTCAGGACTCGCTCGACAAGATGGATCAGTCCGAGGTGCGCATCAACACGATTCACTCCGCGGTCGGCGCCATCAACGAGACCGACGTCGTCCTGGCCGACGCCTCCAACGCCATCATCATCGGCTTTGGCGTCCGTCCCGACGGTAAGGCCCGCTCCGCCGCCGAGCGCGAGGGCGTCGAGATCCGTTGCTACGACGTCATCTACAAGTGCCTCGAGGAACTCGACGCCGCCCGTATCGGCATGCTCAAGCCCACCGAGGTCGAGGTCGCCACGGGTACCGCGACCGTCCTGGACACCTTCAAGGTGCCCAAAGTCGGTATCGCCGCCGGTGTCCGCGTCGAAGAGGGCGAGATCGCCGCGACCGATTCCGTGCGTCTGGTGCGCGACGGTATCGTGGTCTTCAACGGCAAGATCGCCTCGATGCGCCACTACAAGGACGAGGCCAAGAGCCTCAAGAGCGGTTCCGAGGGCGGCATTGGCCTGGAGAACTTCCAGGACATCAAGCCCGGCGACCAGATCGAGGGTTACCGCATCGACCAGGTTGCCCGTACCGAGTAGGGGGTAGCGCTATGAAGCAAACGCAGGCAACCCGCCGTCTGGGCGAGCAGCTTCGCGAGAAGCTCGGTTATATCCTGCTCTTTGAGGTTTCCGATCCGCGTCTCGACCTGGTTACTTTGACTGCGGTCGAGGTCGCGGTGGACCGTTCGTTCGCGCGCGTGTACGTGTCGTGCGATGCGAGCCGCTACGATGAGGTCATGGAGGCGCTCGCAAGCGCTAAGGGCCGTATTCGCAGCCTGTTGGCTCGCTCGCTCGATTGGCGTGTCACGCCCGAGCTCGATTTTCGCATCGATCGCTCGACCGATGAGGCCGAGCGCATCACGCGTGCGCTGGAAAACGTTCCCGCCACGCTTGCGATCGAAAAGGACGAGGACGGCTATCCGATAGCGGATGCCGCCCAGGAGGCAGCTTTAGATGACTAATTCCGCCGACCTCGCCTCGTGCGAGTCTGCAGATATTCAGCGACGCATCCTCGAGCTCATCGAGGGTGCGTCCTCCATTGCGATTTCGGGACATACTTCTCCCGATGGCGATGCCTTGGGCTCCGTATTGGGTCTGGGCCTTTCGCTCATGAAGTTTTTCCCCAACAAGGACATTGCCCTGCTGCTGGCAGACGATGACCCGGTTCCGCGCATCTACCGCTTTATGGAGGGTGCCGACCGTCTGGTGCCGGCATCTGCGTATACCGGCAATCCGGACCTGTTCATCTCGGTGGACGTGCCGGTCGTCGAGCGCCTCAATAATTCCGCCGAGGTGCTTCGTCGCTCCAAGCATGTGGTGTGCTTCGATCATCATCCGGCGCGCGAGGAGTTTGCCGAGCTGAGCCTGAGGCGCGTCGATGCCGCGGCCTGCGCCATGATCATCGACCGCTTCTTGGACAATTGCGGCATTGTCGCACGTGATGGCGTTGCGACCTGCCTGCTGTGTGGCTTGGTTACCGATACCGGCCGTTTTCAGTACCAAAACGCCGATGCCGCCGCGTTCCATGCAGCCTCGCGCCTGGTGGCGCACGGTGCCGATCCGGCGCGCGTTGCGCTCGAGGTCTACCAGAGCATGCGCGTTGAGTTTTTGCACCTCAAGTCCATTGTCATGGGTCGCATTAAGACGGTCGCGCATGGGCGCGTGGCGTATAGCTATGCCTACCAGAGCGACCTTGAAGCCTGCGGCGTCACCTCGGACGAGTGCGACGGCCTGGTCGATGTGGTGCGTTCGGTGATGGGCGTCGAGGTCTGCATGTTCTTAAAGGGCATTGAGGGCGATACCAAGGTGCGTGGCAACCTGCGCTCCAAGGGCGACCTCGATGTGTCCGAGATTGCTGCCAATTTTGGCGGTGGCGGGCATCATGCCGCCGCCGGCTTTTCCAACAACGGAACAATTCTCGAGACGCTCACCGTGGCACTTCCCATGCTGGCCGAGCTGGTAGGGGAGGATCCCGCTTCGGTGACCGTCGAGCTTTAACTTTTTGGATGGTACATGGCTCGTCGTACGCCTTCACAACTGAATATGCTGCTCGCTGTCGATAAGCCGGTGGGCTGCACGTCCCACGATGTGGTCTCGCAATGCCGACGCGCCCTCCATGAGCGGCGTGTCGGCCATGCCGGCACGCTCGACCCCATGGCATCTGGCGTCATGGTGGTGGGTGTGGGCCAGGCCACCCGTCTGCTGGGCATGCTCACGCTCGATACCAAAAGCTACGTCGCCGATATTTCGTTTGGCGCCGAGACCAATACCGATGATGCGGAGGGCGAGGCGGTCCGCACGGTGGCTGTTGCCAACGAGCTCCGCGATCCTGCCTATGCTCGTGAGCGCTTGGCCGCCATGCTGGGCCCGCAGATGCAGGTGCCGCCGGCGTTTTCTGCTATCTCGGTCAATGGCGTTCGCGCCTACAAGTCTGCTCGCGAGGGCAATGCGGTGGACCTACCTCCGCGCCCCGTCGAGGTCTATGCCGCCGACCTGATTGCCGTGGGCGGCGAAGGTGATACGTGTGTGTGGACCGTGGCGTTCTCGGTGAGCAAGGGCACCTATATCCGTGCGCTCGCTCGCGACCTGGGCCGCGCTTGCGATAGCGCCGCGCATATTTCCGCACTTCGTCGCACCGCATCTGGTGTTGTTTCCATTGGCGCCTGTCATGCGGTGGAGGAGCTTTCTCCCGAGTCCGCCGCTGGCTTTGCCCTGGATCCCATTGCGGCCTTGGGCGCCATGCGTGTTGACTTGCCGGGCAATCTTGCCGACGACCTGCTCTGCGGCCGTCGCATTCCCGTTGAGCGTGCGCTTGCCGATTTCGATGTCTCGAAGGCGCTGTTTGCGCTGGTGCTCGATGGGGGACTCAAGGCGCTCGCCCGCATTGAGAGTGGCCGCTTTGTTATGGAGCACGTGTTTCCGCAGGCAATCGGCGGTGTTCGATGATGTTGTCCGCTCATGAGCTCGCGCGTGTCTTTTTCGCGGTCGAGTCGGACGAGGCTCGCATCGTTGCTGCCGATACGTTTGATGAGTGTGAGCACTTGGGTGCCGCATCGATTGCCATCGGCGTGTTCGACGGCGTTCACCGTGGACACCAGGAGCTCATTGCGGCGCTTGTCCGGGATGCCCGTGCCCATGGCTGCAAGGCGGTAGTAGTTACCTTCGATCCCGACCCGGACGTCGTGGTGAGCCCTTCGCCCGCTCAAAAACTGATGACGACGGCCGACCGTCTGCATGCCTTGGCTCAGACCGGGGTCGATGCGGTGGTGGCCGTTCCCTTTACGTCTGAGGTTGCGGCGCTTGACCATGTTGATTTTCTCTCGCTGGTGTCGCGTCTGGTCGACATTCGATCGATTCGCGTTGGCAGTGACTTTAGGCTGGGTCGTGGCGGTGCTTCTGGTGTTGCCGAGATGCGCTCCTGGGGTTCCGAGCACGGCGTTGACGTGTATGGTCACGACCTGCTTTGCGAGGGCGGTGAGGCCATTTGCGCCACCCGCATTCGTCATGAGCTGGGACAGGGCCATGTGGAGCTTGCTGCTGGGTTACTCGGCCGTCCGTATATGGTGCGTGGCGGTGTTATTCGCGGCCGTCACGAGGGTTCTGGCATGGGCTTTCCCACGGCAAACTTGCAGGTTCCCGACGGCATTCAGGTGCCAGCCGATGGCGTGTATGAGGGTCTGGTGCTGGTCGATGACACCGCGTGGCCCGCTGCTGTGAACGTCGGCCTGCCGCCAACGTATGCTGACGATGCGGCATCTGCGCATCTCGAGGCTAATTTAATTGGTTATACGGGCGACCTGTACGGCGCTTCCGTTTCGCTGGCGTTTACGCGCTGGCTGCGTCCCTCGCGTGTGTTCGATTCGCTGGATGAGTTGATCGCGACCGTCGAGGGTAATATCGAGGATATTCGTCACAACTTGGGCGATCAGGGGGTGAGCATCCGTGATTAGCGATGAGGAAAAAGACCAGGTACGCGCTGCGTCTGACCTGGTTGCCATCGTGCAGGAAACGGTCGAGCTCAAGCCTCGCGGCCATGAGTTTTGGGGATGCTGCCCCTTCCATGGCGAGAAGACGCCGTCCTTCCACATTATCCCCGCCACGCAGGTGTGGCATTGCTTTGGTTGCGGCGAGGGTGGCGACGTTTTCACGTATATCATGAAGCGCGAGAACCTGAGCTTTCCCGAGTCAATCCGTTACTTGGCCGATCGCGCGGGTATTGAGCTGCATGACACCGGAGATCGCCGCGAGCGCGGCACCAAGCGTGCCCGCATCTACGATCTGTGCGCCGAGACCGCCCAGTTCTACCACACCATGCTCATGCGCGGTAAGGACGGCCGTCCGCGCGAGTACTTTGCCAGCCGCGGCATGGGCGGCGACGTCTGCCGCCGCTACTGCCTGGGCTTTGCACCGGGCCGTAACGCGCTGGTGTCGCACCTGTCCCAGGCGGGTTTTACCCCGCAGGAGATGATCGACGCCAACGTTGCCGTGAGTCGCGGGCGCGGGCAGCTTGCCGACCGCTTTTACGACCGCGTGATGTTCCCCATCTTTGACGAGCAGGGTCACAACATTGCCTTTGGCGGTCGCATTATGGGCGACGGCCAGCCTAAGTATCTCAACACAGCCGAGACGAGCGTGTTTCATAAAAAGCGAAACCTCTACGGCTTTAATTGGGCCAAGGAGTTTATCGTCGCGCAGGATACCGCCATCGTGGTAGAGGGCTATACCGATTGCATCGCCTGCTGGGAGGCGGGGATTAAAAACGTTGTCGCCACGCTGGGCACCGCGCTCACGGAGCATCACGTCAAGACGCTCACTCGCTTTGCCAAGCGCATCGTGTATATGTTCGACGGCGATGCAGCGGGCCAGAAGGCCGCCCGTCGCGCGATTCAGTTTATCGAGCAGGATTCCATGGACCTGCGCTGCGTGGTGCTCCCCGACGGCAACGACCCCATGGAGTTCATCACCGCACATGGTGGCGAGGCACTGCAGACGCGCATCGACGCTGCCGAGCCGCTTATGGACTTTGTCTACCGTTCGCTGCAGGAGTCGAGTGACATCACCACGCCGGGCGGTCGCGCTAAGGCGCTGGAAGATGCGCTGACGCTTATCTATCCGTTGCGCAACAGCTATATGATCGACACGTACTTTATCCAGATTGCCGATCTGCTGGGTTTGGATCTGGAGACGGTGCGCGCGAGCTCGGGTCGTGTGTTTCGCGATGTCGCCAAGCGCGAGGATGCGGAACGACGTCGTGAGCAGAACTATGAGCGCCAGCGGGCACAGACTGAGCGGTCCGGTAGCGCGGGCGGTCGGGCGTCGGGTTCTCGCGATGCCGGTCGCGGTGCTTGGGCATCGGGCGCGACGCCGCCGGTGTCCGCGCCGGTCGAAGAAGAGCCGTACGACTACGTCCCGCTCGATGCCTACGGCGCCGCGCCCGTGGAGGTCGTCGACGACCTGCCGCCGATCGATGTGCCTGATGGTATGGGCGCTGTGCCTGTGGCTGACGGTTCGGGCGCACCGGCTGCGGCGGCGCCGATGGTTCTTACCGATCTTGAACGCAAGTCCTTGGCAGGGGAGCGCGAGCTGTTGACGATGCTCACGAGCTACCCCGACCTGTTCCGCACGTATGCCGACCGCATCTGCTCCATCGAGTGGGTTGACCCGCGTCACGAGTCCATTGCATGGGCCGTTCTGGCAACGCCGCCGGGAACCGATCCTGCAGCCTGCATGGATGCGGCGCGCTCAGTGTGTCCCGATGCGGCAACGCTTGTGAGTGCCGGGCGCATCTCCGCGACGAGCAAGCATCCCACCGAGACGAACATCGTGTTTATGCTTGATACGCTTGAGCTCTACACCATCAAGCGTCGCATGCGTGCCGCACAGGCCAAGCTGCGCCAGGACCGTTCACTCGATGATGAGGCCCGTCGCGCGCTGACCGTGCAGGCCGCGCAGGATTCGCAGCGTCAACGCGAACTGCAAAAGTCGATCGGCGGCGTGGCGGACCCTTTCCGTTTGATCGGCCTGGAGGCCGCAGGCACCGAACAAGCCTAGATGTTGTGGTCAACCAGCGTATTCTCGCCTATATCCAGCCCTCTTTTTGGGTATAGACGTCAATGTGTGTGCTAAAGTATTGAGTCCTGTGGACTATGAAGGGAGAATCTGTGCCAAAAAAGACTGAGAGCACGGGTACTGGGCTGGAATCCTACGTTGCAAAGCTCATGGGCAACGGCTCAAACAGGACTTCGGTAACCGAGGACGAGATTCAGGTCGCCCTGAAGGATATCGATGTTTCTGACGAGCAGCTCACCGCGGTGTATTCCGCGCTGCGCAACAGCGGCATCCAGATTATCTCCGCGAGCGGTAACGACGACGCCCCCATGGGTGTCGACGATGACGATACCGATACCGATACCGATACCGATACCGACGATTTCGATGACGACGACGAGCACGATTCCGGCTCGCTCGACGATCACGAGCTCAAGATGGCCCGTCAGGCCGACGCTGAGATGGGTTCTTCCAAGAACAAGAAGAAGCGCACCGTGCGCACGTCCCGTTCACGCTCCCGCGTGCGTGGCATCGATGCCTCCACGGTAATGCTGACCGGCGACCCGGTCCGTATGTACCTCAAGGAGATCGGCAAGGTCGACCTGTTGACCGCCTCCGAAGAGGTCGATCTGGCTATGAAGATCGAGGCCGGTCTCGAGGCTACCGAGAAGCTCGAGGCTGCCGATGCTGGTGAGCTCGAACTCACGCGTGCCGAGATGCGTCGTCTTACGCGCATTGAGAACGTGGGCCTCGAAGCCAAGCAGGCGCTCATCAGCGCAAACCTTCGTCTGGTCGTCTCCATCGCCAAGCGCTATGTCGGTCGCGGCATGCTGTTCCTGGACCTGATTCAGGAGGGCAACCTCGGTCTGATCCGCGCCGTCGAGAAGTTCGACTACCAGAAGGGCTTTAAGTTCTCCACGTACGCCACGTGGTGGATCCGTCAGGCCATTACGCGCGCTATCGCCGACCAGGCCCGTACCATCCGTATTCCCGTGCACATGGTCGAGACTATCAACAAACTCGTCCGCGTGCAGCGTCAGCTCCTTCAGGACCTGGGCCGCGACCCGACCCCCGAAGAGATCGGTGCCGAGATGGATATGAGCGCCGACCGCGTCCGCGAGATCCAGAAGATCTCGCAGGAGCCCGTGTCGCTCGAGACCCCCATCGGCGAGGAAGAGGATTCCCAGCTGGGCGACTTCATCGAGGACTC
>USLO01000073.1 GCA_900555515.1 uncultured Collinsella sp. | reverse complement strand
GGTGCCAAGAACTCCGCACTCAAACTCATGGCGGCAACGCTTCTGGCGCCGGGCAAGACGACGCTGCAGAACGTGCCCGATATTTCCGATGTCCACGTGATGGGCAAGGTGCTCAAGGGCATGGGCGCTACGATCGATGTTCTCGACGAGCACACGCTCGAGATTGATACCTCTCAGGTCGATTCTTGGGAGGCCCCCTACGAGCTCGTTGCCAAGATGCGTGCTTCCACAGCCGTGATGGGACCCCTGCTGGGTCGCTTCCATCGCGCCAAGATCGCCATGCCGGGCGGCTGCAACCTGGGTGCTCGCAAGATCGATATGCACATTCTTGGTCTTGAGGCCCTGGGCGTTGAGTTCGATACCGCCCACGGTTACATCAACGCTAATGCGCCCCAAGGTCTGCGCGGTACCACCGTCACGCTCGAGTTCGCCAGTGTCGGTGCGACCGAGAACCTCATTATGGCATCCGTGCGCGCGAAGGGTACCACGGTTATCGACAATGCCGCCCGCGAGCCCGAGATCGTCGATCTCGCCAACATGCTCAACGAGATGGGCGCTAAGATTGTCGGCGCCGGTACGCCTGTCGTGACCATCGAGGGCGTGGAAGAGCTGCATCCCGTTACCCATCGCGTAGTGGGCGACCGCATCGAGGCCGGCACCTTTATCGTCGCCGGTGCGTTGATGGCCGACGATCGCGGTGTCGACGTCACGGGTTTTTGCCCCATTCACTTGGGCATGGTGCTCAAGAAGATGGAGCTCATGGGTATCGACTGCGAGCGCGTCGAGGATGGCGTCCATGTAAACCGTGCCGAGCGTATCAAGCCGGTCGACATCCAGACGCTTCCGTTCCCCGGCTTCCCGACGGACATGCAGGCGCAGATTATGGTGCTCTCCGCCCTTGCCGATGGTAGCTCCGTTATCACCGAGAACATCTTCGAGAATCGCTTTATGTTTGCCTCTGAGCTGGTGCGCATGGGTGCCGACATTCGTATCGAGAGCCATCATGCCATGATTCATGGCGTCAAGGGCTTCTCAGGTGCACAGGTTACCTCGCCCGATCTGCGTGGCGGAGCGGCCCTCGTCGTAGCGGGCTTGATCGCCGACGGGACGACCGAGGTTTCGGCCATCCATCACATCAAGCGCGGCTACGAGCGGTTTGTCGAAAAGCTGCAGGCGCTTGGCGCGCATGTCGAGCATGCTACCGTCCCCGATCCCGTCATCTACTAATACAGGTTGCCTATGTTTAATAAAAAGCCCCTCGCGGATACCACCGCCCGAAGACCCTCAACTGGTGCGCAGGCCAAGATCTACAGTCGCGATAACGTGGCTCGCTATTCCGAGCGCGCTCGCCAACGTCGTCGTAGCCACACGATTCGTCACGTCGCGCTCATTGTCGTGCTTGGCGTGCTGCTGAGTGCCACTACCGCTGCCGGCCTGTGGTTTGCCACCATTATGGGCAAGCTCGGCGATTCTAATGTCATTACCGACAATCTGCGTCGGGTTCTGGTTGACACCGATGAGGCAAAGGATCCGTTCTACGTGCTGCTTCTTGGCACCGACGGCCGTCCGGGCGAGGATACGTACCGTGCCGACTCGATTATCCTGGCACGCATTGATCCCACGCAAAAGCAGGCGACGCTCATTTCCGTTCCGCGCGACACCAAGGTCGAGTACAAGGGCGAGACCATGAAGATCAACGCCTGCCATACCGTTGGCGGCGCCGAGGCCATGGTCGAGGCTGTCAACGAGCTGTGCGGTGTTCAGATTTCCCACTATGCCGAGGTCAGCTTCGACGGTATGCAGGCGCTGATTGATTCGGTTGGCGGTATCGACATTAACGCAACCGATGATGTTGACGACCCCGAGCACCTGGATATTAAGATTACCGCTGGTCAGCAACATATGGACGGCGCCACCGCCCTTACCTATGCCCGCTGCCGCTACACCTATGCCGACGGCGATTACACGCGCATGCGCCACCAGCGTCAGGTGCTTGGCGCCCTTGCCAACCAGATTCTCAATAACTTCGATGCCACGAAGATCTTTGGCCTGGTTAATTCGCTGTCCGATATGCTCGTAACCGATATGAGCGTTCAGGATATCGTGGCTACGGTCAACGCCATGCGCGGTATGGATGTCGACGGTATCTACTCGGCCAACCTGCCCTCGTACGCCGACGACAGCACCATGATTGACGGTGTGAGCTACGTCTTTGTCTACGAGGACGAGCTCAAGGAAATGATGGAGCGCGTCGATGCCGGCAAGGATCCCAAGGGTCCCAACACCATGGGTCTTTCCGACGGTTCTAGCTCTACGATCGGCGACCTGAACAACAACACGTCTGACGACTACGCAAACGGTACCGCAACCTCATCGGTCAGCTCTGACGATTCCGATGGCTCAAGCGATTCGAGCGATTCGGACTACTACGAAGAGCCCACCGGCGACGGTAACGGCTACGAGGCCAACTATTAGAGTTACGCGGGCTTACCAGCCCGCGTAACGGCTCGACGCTGCGCGCCGCCCAGAGCGACAATTTGTCATTCAAAAGGCAGGGCATGACCAGAAGGTCAATGCCCTGCCTTTTTCATGCCAACTTGTTCGCTCTGGACGTCGCTCGCTGACGTTGATTCAACCAGCGATGTCGTCACTTGCAGTTGGGTAGTCCACTTGGCACTTGGGGACGTTCCTTTTGTGCCGGCAGTTTGGGACACTCCTTGCGTTAAGAGGCTGGCGTGCGTCAACCTGTTCTCGTTGCAGCAAAAAAATCGCCCCGTTCTCGGTTGAGGACGGGGCGATTCGTCTTTTGGGCTTATGCAGCCAGGCTTATGCAAAGCGGGCGACGAGCTCCTGCAGGACGTCGGTCATCTTGACGAGCGAACTGACCGGGACGAACTCGTTGACGCCGTGGTAGCAATAGCCGCCGGTGGAAAGGTTGGGGCAGGGCAGACCGCGGAACGACAGCTGGGCGCCGTCGGTGCCGCCACGAATTGGCAGCACTTGGGGCTCAACGCCGCAGGCAAGGTAGGCTTCCTTGGCAACATCAATAAGCTCGGGATAGTCACGAACGATCTCGGCCATATTTCGATACTGCTGCTTAATCTCGACCGTCACGCGCTCCTCACCCAGACGCTGGTTGAGCATCGAGGCAGCGGCATCAACAAGGTCGAGTTTCTGCTGGAACTTGGCGGCGTCATGGTCGCGGACGATATAGCGCGCTGTGGCGTGATCGACGGTCGCAGATACACCCTCAAGGTGATAAAAGCCCTCGTAGCCTTCCGTATACTCCGGGCGCTGCACGTAGGGGAGCAACGCGTTGAAGTCACAGAACAGATTGCCTGCGTTGACCATACGGCCCTTAGCGTCGCCCGGGTGGATGGACTGGCCCTCAAAGCGGACGGTCGCCTCGGCGGCGTTAAAGCACTCCCACTCCAGCTCGCCGATGGGGCCACCGTCGACCGTGTAGGCGTACTTGCAGCCAAAGGTATCGATATCCAACAGCTCGGCTCCGTGGCCGATCTCCTCGTCAGGGCAGAAGCAAATGCCGAGTGCGGGATGGGGCAGAGAAGGGTCCTGAGCGATACGCGCGACAAGCGACATGATCTCGGCGACGCCTGCCTTGTCGTCCGCGCCCAGCAGCGTGGTGCCATCGCTGCAGACCAGGTCCTCACCCGCGAGGTCATTCAGGGCGGGAAGCTTGGCGGTACTCATGGCAACGGGCTTACCGTCAACCGTGCCGCAGACCAGGTCGCCGCCTTCGTAGTGTACGATGTGCGGCTTCACGCCGGCGCCCGGTGCAACTTCGGTGGTGTCGAGATGGGCGATCAGGCCCAGGGCGGGCTTGTCCTCAGCGCCCGCACTTGCGGGGATATGCGCGCAGACATAGGCGTGCTCGGTCACGTGGGCATCTTCCGCACCAAGCTCGCGCAGCTCTTCAGCCAGCACGTTGGCAAGGTCAAACTGAACGGCGCTCGAGGGTACCTGGTCGCAGTTTGCATCCTCGGACTGCGTGTTGATCTGGACGTAGCGCAAAAAGCGTTCGAGGACATCGGGGCTCGTGGTGGTGTTTTCCATAAAGACCGCTCCAATCTTGGTCGTCGTGTGCAACAAGAACTCTAGCACGGTATGCCACGGCATACCACGACGCTTGGATGGGGTAGAATCAGCCATTGAATGCAGAAGGGACGGAAGATCATGGATACGACAAATAGCTCGCGCGAACTACATCTGACGGTGGCGAACGAAGACTACTTGGAGTGCATGGTTCGCATTGAAAGCGAAGAGGGGGAAACCAACGGCGTGCGATCGGTCGACATCGCGCAGCGCCTTGGCGTCTCCAAGGCATCGGTCAATAAAGCGGTTTCGGCGCTCAAGGCATCCGAACTTGTCGAGCAATCGCACTACGGCAAGGTAGTCCTGACCGATCGCGGCCGCGAGGTTGGCACGGCTATCTGGTACCGTCATCGCCTCATCCGCACGTTTTTGGTTCAGGAGCTCGGTGTCGAATTTGAGCGAGCCGATTCCGAGGCCTGCATGATGGAGCATGCGCTTTCCGAGGACACGATGAACCGCTGGCTCGCCTATCTCGAAAAGCAGGGAATCAGCGTCGAGGAATAGCGGGATATATATGGATACGAGTTATTACAACCGGTTTGGTGCCGAGGAACTTACGCGCCGCTTGTCGAGCGAGACCTTGTTGGCGCAGGGTCCCATGGGCAGTGTTCTGTTGAGTGAGTACGATGCCGCCGACATTCCACCGGCGTTTTGGAATCTGGCAGAGCCGCAGACCGTTTCTCGTATCCATCGCTTGTATGTCGCCGCCGGCGCACAGGTGCTCATTACCAACACCTTTCAGGCATCGAGCTATGCCCTCAAGCACGACCAGATTGCGCCGTCCGTGGCGGAGGTCAATCGCGGGGCCGTCGACGATGCCCGCCAGGCGCACCCTCAGCTGCTGCTAGGCTCGATGGGCCCGATCGGTATTGAGTGGTTTGCCGAGGACTCTGCCGAGTATCGTGAAATCCGAGGCATTGCGCGCGAACAGGCGCACGCCTTGCTCAATGCCGGCGTTGACGGTCTGCTGATCGAGACGGTGACGTCTATCCGTAATTTGCAGCCCATGCTTGCCGGCGCCCGAGATGCCGCCGATGGCATGCCTGTTCTGGTGAGTTTTGTCGTTGACGATAAAGGCGACCTGTTGGGCGATGGCCTCAACATCGAGGCAGCCGTTTTGTACGCCGAAAAACACGGCGCAAACTCGGTTGGTGTTAATTGCTGTTCGCTTGCGGCCGCGAACGCGGCGGTGCCCAGGATGGTTACATCGGCGACTACTCCCGTCACGGTGCGTCCCAACGTAGGCGATCCGGTCCAGACTCAGGATGGCCCCGTATGGCACGAGAACCCCGAAGCTTTCGCGCGCGCATGCATCGAATGGAGACATGCCGGTGCCGCAATGGTGGGCAGTTGCTGTGGAACCACGGCAATCACTACGGCCGCGATGGCCGAGGCGCTCGATATATAAAGGGCAAAACCGCTCCATACGGGGCGGTTTTTTTATTGCTTGCATGTCCTCGGCAGCATTTGCCCAAATGGTGAATGCTGGTGCCGGCAGGTTGCCGAGTGCATGTTGCGGGTATACCCCATGCGTACCATGATCCAAACACTGTGAGGTGTCTGCGCGTGTGCGCGATAATTCATTTTGGAACTGACGGTTGGCGCGCTCGCGTCGATGAGGACTTCACTGCCGATAACGTTGCCCGTATCGCCGATGCCGTCGGCGAGTTGTGGCAAAAGACCAATCCGGGCAAAACGGTATATATAGGGTTCGACACCCGGCCCCTGGCGCGCGAGTTCGCTGAGCTTGCGGCGGGTGTGCTAGCAGCGCACGGGCTAGACGCCGTGCTCGCTTCGCGACCTGTCCCGACCCCTGCCCTTACGTGGGCGGCGGCTTATGACGGTGAAGCGTGCGGCGCGCTCATGGTGACGGGGTCCCATCATCCGCAGGGCTATCTGTGCCTCAAGATTCGCATGGGTGACGGCTCGACCGCCAACCAGGATGTCATCGAAGAGCTCGAAGAGACTATGGCTCCCGAGCCAATGGGGATCGAGGGGCAATATCGCACCGCGGATATCATTCCTGACTATATGCAGGCGGTGGCATCGTTTGTCGATGCCGAAGCCATCCGCGCCGCGCACCTGCGCGTGGTTGTCGATCCCATGGGCGGCGCAGCCCAGGGCTATCTAGCCGACTTGCTGCGCGAGCTTGGCGTTGAGGTGCACGAGATTCACGCCGGGCAGGCGTCTGACCAAGAAGATATCTGCCCCGACCCCGTTGAGCCTTGGGTGGACGCTTGCGAGCGCACGGTTGTCGAGGACGGAGCTTGCGCTGGCCTGGTGACCGACGGCGACGCCGACCGTATCGGCGCGGTTGACGAGCGCGGCAGATATATACATCCGCATCAGATCATGGCGCTCGTTTTGGGCGACTTGGTTCAATTTCGTAATTTGGAGGGGCGCGTCGTCGTCAATCTTTCATGCTCGACGCTCGTACGTCGCATTGCCGAGGCGCTTGGCTGCCGCGTGACCGTCAAACCAGTCGGTTTCAAATATATAGCGGCGGAGATGAAGAAGGGCGGCGTCCTCATAGGCGGCGAAGAAGCCGGTGGCATCGGCATCGCCGCGCATATGCCCGAGCGCGATGGAATCCTCGCCTGTCTGATTCTGTGTGAGCTTATGGCAAAGACGGACGCGCCTTTGGGCGTTCTGGTCGACCAACTCGAGGACAGTTTTGGTAAGACGAGTTACGGTCGACGCGATTTGCGCCTTGAGGCCGAAGATGCCGAAACGTTACGAACCCTGCTGCCGGGCGTAAACCCCAAGTCGATTTGTGGCAAGGTGCCGCAAAACGTTAGTCATATGGACGGCTTGCGTCTGTCATTCGAGGATGACACGTGGCTGCTGGTCCGTCCTAGCGGGACCGAACCAGTGGTGCGCGTCTACGCCGAGGGGTTCTCGGTGGAAGAACGTGATGAGTTGCTCGATGCTGGCTGTGCTTTAGCTAGGGGGACGTATCCGCTTTAACCATGAGACTGCCTTATATAAAGAGATGCTCGGCGAGCGGTAGTTGACGGCTGGCAAACGTTAGTCGGATCACAAGATGTGTAGGAAATGTGTACGCCCAGATTCCCGCCCACGGCGCCCCTCCGGTCTGGCAATATATCTCCTTGCCGCGCGGCCCGGTCGAACCGGATCAGCCGCGGGGCGTGCACCTTGAGAACCGGATACTGCGAGGATGGACACACCAGATGTGTCGCATCCGGGCAGACATCGAACCATTTGAAATGGTCTAACTTGGATTTGTTTTTCGCAAGGCCGCCGAGAGGCGGCCCCGAGAAATTCCTTTTCCTATACTAGAACCATATGAATCGAACGGAACCGATCAGCGATGAACTGAGAGGACCGGACGGGCTCGAAGCCCAAATATTTTGGACGGAGAGTTCGATCCTGGCTCAGGATGAACGCTGGCGGCGCGCCTAACACATGCAAGTCGAACGGCACCTATCTTCGGGTAGAAGCGAGTGGCGAACGGCTGAGTAACACGTGGAGAACCTGCCCCCTCCCCCGGGATAGCCGCCCGAAAGGACGGGTAATACCGGATACCCCGGGGTGCCGCATGGCACCCCGGCTAAAGCCCCGACGGGAGGGGATGGCTCCGCGGCCCATCAGGTAGACGGCGGGGTGACGGCCCACCGTGCCGACAACGGGTAGCCGGGTTGAGAGACCGACCGGCCAGATTGGGACTGAGACACGGCCCAGACTCCTACGGGAGGCAGCAGTGGGGAATCTTGCGCAATGGGGGGAACCCTGACGCAGCGACGCCGCGTGCGGGACGGAGGCCTTCGGGTCGTAAACCGCTTTCAGCAGGGAAGAGTCAAGACTGTACCTGCAGAAGAAGCCCCGGCTAACTACGTGCCAGCAGCCGCGGTAATACGTAGGGGGCGAGCGTTATCCGGATTCATTGGGCGTAAAGCGCGCGTAGGCGGCCCGGCAGGCCGGGGGTCGAAGCGGGGGGCTCAACCCCCCGAAGCCCCCGGAACCTCCGCGGCTTGGGTCCGGTAGGGGAGGGTGGAACACCCGGTGTAGCGGTGGAATGCGCAGATATCGGGTGGAACACCGGTGGCGAAGGCGGCCCTCTGGGCCGAGACCGACGCTGAGGCGCGAAAGCTGGGGGAGCGAACAGGATTAGATACCCTGGTAGTCCCAGCCGTAAACGATGGACGCT
>USLO01000072.1 GCA_900555515.1 uncultured Collinsella sp. | reverse complement strand
CCTTGCCCCAATGACCTGCGCAGTTTCCAGTTCTTTATTAACCAGGATATCTGGCCGCGCATTTGGAGCGGCGTGCTAGTGCTTCGTGGTGCCGAGGCCGATATCGTTTCGCTGGACGGAAGCCTGTTTGGCGAGGACACTCCCGTCACGCTCGATATCGCCGGCGATTCGTACAGCCGTCAGCATTCACTGTTCGATTTGGTTACGCGTAATTTGGATTATTTGGTTGCAAGCGTGCATAATCCGCAGATTGCTGAGGGCGCGACGCTGGCCCAGGCGACTGAGATGTATATCAATGCCTTGGAACACCCCAAGGTGTTCATGCTGGGTCACACGGGGCGTTCAGGCGTGCCGTTCGATATCGACGAGGTGCTGTTGGCGGCTAAGGCCAAGCACAAGATTATCGAGATCAACAACCATAGTCTTGAACACGGTGTCGACACTGAGCATTGGGCCGCATGCCGCAAGATCGCCGAGCGCTGCGCCGAGCTGGGCGTGGGCATTGGCGTGTCGACCGATGCCCACATTGGCATGGCCATTGGCAAGCTCGATCACGCGCGTAAGATGCTCGACGAGATTCACTTCCCGCTGGATTTGATCGTGACGCGCGACCGCGAGACGCTGCTGCGCGAGATGGCGGCAGCCGGCGTGTGCGACCTGCGCAAGGGGATGTAGCGGAATTTATAAACCAAGCGAAGGGGGCGGCCCAGACGGGTCGCCCCCTTTCTTGTCCCAAAAATCTACTGAGGTTGGTTAGCGGCGTTCGAGGACCGCTACGGTTTCGGTGTGGTCGGTGTGAGGGAACATGTCGACCGGCGTGATCTTGAGCAGGCGATAGCCTCCGTCGAGGAGCTGATGCAGGTCGCGCTCTTGAGTCACGGGGTTGCAGCTGATATAGGTGATGCGGCGCGGCTTAAGCGCGCAGGCAGCTTCGAGGAACTCGGGGGTAGAGCCGGCGCGCGGCGGATCGATGGAAAGGACATCGACCCGCTCGTTGTTGTCGGCGGCATCTAGGATGTAGTCGGTGGCATCGTCGGCCATAAACCAAGCGCTGCGGGTGAGGCCGTTGAGCTCGGCATTGCGACGTGCGTCGGCAATGCCCGCCGGGTTGCGCTCCACGCCGAGCAGCATAATGCCGACGCCCTTGTCCTGGGCGGCTTTGGCTGCGCACAGGCCGATAGTTCCGCTACCGCAATAGGCATCCATGAGCACATCGCCCTGGTGCAAATCCATGCCGCCGATAGCGAGCTGATAGAGCAGCTCGGTCTGTTGCGGGTTGGTCTGATAAAACGCGGTGGGGGAGATGTCGAATTCGCAGCCGAGCAGCTGGTCGCGCATGCATTCGGCGCCATACACGATGCGGGTTTCCTCGCCGAGGATGGCGTTGCCGGGGCGTCCGTTGATGTTTTGGGCAACGGTGACGATATGCGGATCGAGTGCGGCGACAGCCTCAAAGAACTCCTGCGCATGCGGTAAGTCACGCTGGGCGGTCACGAGCGTAACCATGACCTGGTCGGTACGCCAGCCGCAGCGGACGACGGCATAGCGAAGCAAACCAAGATGCTTGTCCTCGTTAAAGGCGGGAATATGCAGCCGCTCAGCCTCACGCGCGATGCCGTTAAGAATCTGACGAGCGCCCGGTGCCTCAACGGGGCATTCGGGAACAGCAACGATTCTGTGCGTGCCGCGCTCAAAAAAGCCGCAGCGGACAGCGCCCTCTTTGCCGGGGGCAAAGGGAGTGGCGGCCTTATGGCGAAAACCGCGCGGCGCAGGATATTTGCCCGGGTCGCCCAGGGTGACGCCCATACCGCGAATGGGGTCGACGCTAATACCCTCGCGCTCGCAAAGAGCAGCAAAAAGCTCCTCCATGGAGGCCTGCTTGGCTGCCAACTGCTTCTTATAGGGACGATTGAGCGCCGTGCACCCACCGCAAGCTTTCATGATCGAACAGGGAGACTTGGGGTCCACAGCCTTACGCGCAGACGAAACCGGATCTTTATGCGAGCGCTTGGAACGAGTCTGAGGCGCTTTATCCCCGCCTCGACGAGAGTCAGAACGCTTGGCCTTAGCCCTGCTCTTGGCCGATTTGCTTTTTGCAGCTTTAGAAGACTTGGATTTCGTAGAAGATTTCTCCTCCTTCGACCCCTCAGCCGCCTCCACCAAAGCACGACGAGCCCTACGCTCCGCACGAGATTCTGCCATGAATTAACCCCACTAATTTACAAATTGAAATCTGAAAGCATTGTACCGTGCCAAGTTAGCAGACGATATGCAAGCGCCCATTTCATGTCAGTGATAAGTCCAACGATGTTTGCCCGGCGTGGGCGGGGAGCGGCGCGCAATTAAGTTTATCGCGAGTTCCGCACGCAAAGGAAAGCACTTAATGTGCTTTCCGTCTTGCGTAGGACTGTAGAGCAGGAAACTTAATTACGCGCCGCTCCCCGCCCACGCCGGGCAAACCCTCCCTTGTACTTTATCAAGGTAGAGTGTATGATTCTGAACGTTACATGACTCACTTTACCTAACTAAAGTGCCACCAAGGGGGAATACCATGAACACCGATATGTCTCGTCGTCAGTTTGTTGGTCTAGCCGGCTCGTTTGCCATGGTGCTTGGCCTTGGTCTTGTCGGCTGCGGCGATGGTGCCGGCAAGGGCTCCGCTGCTGGCTCTGCCGCGGCCAAGGATGTGAAGGGCGCTGCAGAGTCCAAGAAGCTCGTGGTGGGCTTTGATAAGTCCTATCCTCCGTACGGCTTTGTGGGCGACGATGGCGAGTACACCGGCTTTGATCTCGATCTGGCCAAGGCTGTTGCCGATAAGCAGGGCTGGGAGGTCAAATACGAGGCCATCGACTGGGATGCCAAGGATACGCTGCTTAACTCGGGCGCCATCAACTGCATCTGGAACGGCTTTACCATGGAGGGCCGCGAGGACGACTACACGTTCTCCGAGCCGTACATGCTCAACGAGCAGGTGCTGGTCGTAAAGAAGGATGCAGGCATCAAGAGCTGGGACGATCTTGCCGGCAAGACCGTGATTACCCAGACCGATTCCGCTGCGCAGGATGTGCTTGAGGGTGACCAGAAGGATCTGGCGGCGACGTTTGCCACGCTCGATACCATCGGTGAGTACAACACGGCGTTTATGCAGCTCGAGAGCGGCGCGGTCGATGCCGTGGCTTGCGACCTTTCGATTGCCCAGTATCAGCTTGCCGCCAAGCCCGATGCTTATACGCAGCTTGATGAGCCGCTGTCCAGCGAGCACTACGCCGTCGGCTTTAAGAAGGGCGACACCAAGTCGGCCGACGCCGTGACCGAGTCGCTCAAGGCACTCTACGAGGACGGCACGGTTAAGGACCTGTGCGACAAGTATTCAAGCTATGGTCTATCTTTCGATAATTGGGTGCTCAAGTAATGTCTATTCAGGTCATGATGCAGATGCTTGGCCAGGGATTCTTGGTCAGTTTGCAGTTGTTTGTGCTGACACTGCTGGGGTCGATTCCGCTGGGAATCCCCGTGGCGTTTATGCGCATGAGCAAAATCGCGCCGCTCCGCTGGATTGCGCGCATCTATATCTCGGTCATGCGTGGCACGCCGCTCATGCTGCAGATGTTTGCCATCTACTTTGCCCCGTACTACGTGTTTGGCATTTCGCTCACGCCCGATTCCAAGTGGACGGCGTGCGTCGTAGCGTTCATCATCAACTACGCCGGTTACTTTGCCGAGATCTATCGCTCGGGCCTGCAGTCCATTCCGCGCGGTCAATACGAGGCAGCCGAGGTACTGGGCTATTCGCGCATGCAGACGTTTCTGTATATCGTGATGCCGCAGGTTGCCAAGCGCATTTTGCCGGCGATGGGCAACGAGATCATCACGCTGGTCAAGGATACGTCGCTGGCGTTTGCCATCGGCGTGGGCGAGATGTTCTCGACGGCCAAGGCGCTGGTCGCCTCGCAGGTGAGCATGGTGCCGTTTGCGATCGCGGCGCTGATTTACTGGGTCTTTAACTTTGTGGTCGAGATGCTGCTGGGCGCCGCCGAAAAGAAGCTGGACTACTATCATGACTAACTCAGTGATGAAAATCGAAAGCGCGCGCAAGGCGTTTGGCGGCAATGAGGTGCTCAAGGATATCTCGCTCGAGGTAAAGCGTGGCGAGGTCGTGGCGATTATCGGGCCTTCGGGTGGCGGCAAGTCCACGCTGCTGCGCTGTGCCACGCTGCTCGAGACACTCGACGGAGGCTCGCTCTCGTTTGGCGACCTTGCCGTCGCGACGGATGCGGCCTCGGGCGCAGTCTATGCGAAGGGCGATGTGCCCAAGCGGGCACGCTCGCGATTCGGCCTGGTGTTCCAAAATTACAACCTGTTCCCGCACTATACCGTGATGAAAAACATCATCGACGCGCCGATCCGCGTGCTTAAGCGCCCGCGCGAGCAGGCGGAAGCTCGTGCGGGCGAGTTGATCGCGCAGATGGGGCTTACGGGCAACGAGAACAAGGTGCCATGTGAGCTTTCGGGTGGCCAGCAACAGCGCGTGAGTATCGCCCGCGCCTTGGCGCTCGATCCGGAGATCCTGTTCTTTGACGAGCCGACCTCGGCACTCGATCCCGAGCTGACGGCCGAGGTGCTGCGTGTCATTAAAGACCTTGCCGCGCAGAATATGACGATGGTGATTGTGACCCACGCAATGCAGTTTGCGCGCGATGTTGCCGACCGCGTGGTCTTTATGGATGGCGGCCGCATTGTCGAGGAGGGTCCTGCCGAGCAGGTCATCGACCATCCGAGTGAGCAGCGCACCCGTGAGTTCTTGAGCCGTATCGAGGGATAGGCTCAGGTATTTACTCAACTATTAATTGAGGCGAAGCCGCCGCAGGTCTTACGGTCTGTGGCGGCTTTTTGTTTGCATCGACGGGGTTCAATAATCGCCTCACAAGCTTGTCTCTTCCTCTCGCCGCCTGTATTCATACGTGCGCCGAAAGGTATGCATGGACAGCCACCCGTGAGGGTAGGGTGGTGGCATAGGACATTTGGAGGGTGAGTCGGCTCGGCTGCCGACCATGCTGCTTCCGGGATGGCACCGACCGCGAACTCTCCCCGTTGGCGTCGCGCATTGCGCGCGGCCCTGCAAGGAGGTCATCATGGGTGCTCCCAAGACCGGTAACGTAAGGAACGTGGTGCTCGTAGGCCAAGGCGGGGTGGGCAAGACTTCACTCGCCGAGGCCATGCTCCACCTTTCCGGCAAGACCGCCCGCCTGGGCGGCCACGACGGCACCAAGCCTACGCTCGACTATGACCCCGAAGAGGTTAAGCGTGCGTTTTCCATCTCGACGACCATTGCGCCGATCGACTGGAAGGGCGCGCGCATCAATGTGCTCGATGCCCCGTGCTACCCTGATTTTATCGGCGACGCCTTTGCCGCGATGAGCGTCTGCGAGACGGCTCTGTTTGTGGTCGACGCCGAGGCCGGCCCACAGCCTACGACGGTTAAGCTCTGGTATGCCGCCGAGGACCTGCGCCTGGCGCGTGCGGTGTTCGTAAACCGCCTGTCGCGCTCCGAGGCCAGCTTTGCGACCACGATGGACCTGCTGCAGGAGCGCTTTGGCACGCGCCTGGGCGCCGTGACCCTTCCCTGGGGCGAGGGCGAGGACTTTGACGGCATCATCGACCTGGTGCGCATGAAGGCGCGCCATTGCAACGGCACCGAAGCCGTTGAGTCGGAGATTCCCGAGGAGTATCGTGCCCAGGCCGAGGAGGCCCATGACCATCTGTGCGAGCTGGTGGCCGAGGCCGACGATGAGCTGATGATGAAGTACCTGGAAGGCGAGGAGACGCTGACGCAGGAGGAGCTTGAGGGCTTGCTGTCGAAGGCGATCGCCGAGCGCATCTTTGTGCCGGTCTTTGCGGGCGATTGCATTAAGGAGCAGGGCGTCAACTCGCTGATGGACGACATCGCAACGTACTTCCCGGCGCCGACCGACTACGGCGAGATGCCGCTCATCGACGGCGACTCGCTTAAGATCTCGAGTGATGACGACCGTCCGGTGGCGTTTGTGTTTAAGACGCTGGCCGATCCGCAGCAGGGTCGCATCAGCTTTATCAAGGTGCTGACGGGTACGCTTGAGCCGGGCCTTGAGCTGGTCAACGCGCGCACGCGCAAGGGCGACCGTCTGGCTCACCTGTATGTGATGTGCGGCCGCGATATGACTGAGGTCGGTCACGCCTATGCCGGCGACATCATCGTGGCGCCCAAGCTGGCTGCCGAGACGGGTGACACGCTCTCCATTACCGGTAAGGTCGAGGCGGCGGCGTTTAAGTTTCCCAACTCGCAGTACCGCATTGCCATCGAGGCCGAGAACCGCGGCGACGAAGAGAAGCTCTACACGTTTATCGAGAAGGCATGCAAGGCCGATCCGACCATGAGCATCGATCGTGACGAGGAGACGGGCCAGACTATCATCTCCGCCGTGGGTGAGGCGCAGGTTTCGGTGCTGCTCAACCGTCTGGAGGACCGCACCAAGGTCGTCGCCAAGAGCGTGCCGATCCGCATTCCGTATCGCGAGACCATCCGCCGCACGGCGAGCGCCCAGGGTCGCCACAAGAAGCAGACCGGTGGCGCCGGTCAGTATGGCGACTGCTGGCTGCGCGTGGAGCCGCTTATTGGGCCCGACGGCACGAGCGACGGCTATGAGTTTGTGGACGAGGTCGTGGGTGGCCGCATCCCGCGCTCGCTGATCCCCGCCGTGGACAAGGGCGTCCAGGAGACCATGAAGGACGGTATTATTGCCGGCTATCCGCTCACGGGCATTCGCGTGGCTGTGTACGACGGCTCGTATCACAGCGTCGACTCCAACGAGATGGCGTTCCGCGCGGCGGCTCGCATCGGCCTGCGCAAGGCATGCGCCGATGCCGACCCGGTGGTGCTGGAGCCCATCGAGGAAATCACGGTGACTATCCCCGAGAGCTACGCCGGCGCCGTGATGGGCGACATCTCGGCCTCGCGCGGTCGCGTGACGGGCATGGAGACCGATGAGCGCGGTGACACCGTGGTTATCGCGCAGGCGCCTCTCGCCGAGCTGACGGATTACTCGACGCGTCTGCGCTCTATCACGCGCGGCACGGGTGACTTTACCATGAAGCCCGCTGGCTACGAGCAGGTGCCTTATGACGTTCAGGCCAAGCTGGTCGAGCGCTATGAGGAGGGTCGCGCCAAGTAGCGTGCGATTTTGTCTGCAATGTAGGTGCTGACGAAAAGGCCACCCTGGGTAACCGGGGCGGCCCTATTTGATCCTTTGGGACGGAGGAAAACGGATCATTTTTTTGGTTACGGGCAGCGCGGCCGGCATTAGTCTCCGGATGCCTGGTTGCGGCCGGTGGCGTAGTCGATCTGCACGTGCGGCTGTAGGTTATAGCAGTACACGTGGAAGCACAGGGTCTTGCCGTGGTCCTCGACCGATTGCGCCTCAAGGCGCGCGCCGCGGCAGACAAGTTCCTCTTCGTTATACATGGGCGTGACGCGGTAGAGCACATGGTTGCCCGTGTCGCGGATGTAGCCGAGAATCTGCTCCTCAAACGGCAGCATGCCCGTTTCGTTGAGATAGCGCGTGCCGGTGAGGAGATTTTTGCGGTTGGCGTTTTCGCCGCAGAGCGACCAGGCGATAAGGTGGCAGCGGTTGTAGAGGCTCTGGCCCGGAATAAAGTCGTAGCGCTGCTGGTGCCAACCGGCAGGATGGATACGCGAGATATCGCCGCGCTCGCCTTGACCGAGTGATTCGGGGCCCACGCAGGCGAGTGCTTTGCGGGTGCGGCCCAGGCTGTCGAGCTTGGAGAACTTCTTAAAGCAGCCCTCTTCGGTGGCGCGCTCGTATTCATCGAGCGTGAATGACGGTGTGCCGAGCGGGTGCGTGCTGTCGGCGCGAAGGGCAACGTAGGGGTTGCCGGCGTAGTCGGGAATGCTGCTGAGATAAACACCGCGGGCGCGGTTGAGGTCGGGGTTTTCGACCTCGTCGATGGGGGTGGCGGCGCTGCCTGTGGAAGTGTCGTCACCGGTGTCAATTGCGGCGGAATTGGAGCCATCGCCGGAGTCTTGGCTATTTTGAGAGTCCGAGGAGCTCGCTGTTCCCGATTCGAGTCGGGCAACCAGGTCCGCCTCGTCGTCGGTGCGGCTGGGACTCTCGTCTTGCTTCTCGGCCAGAGCCGCTGCCTGCTCATCGCTTTGCGGCGACAACAGCTTGGGCGCCCCGTCGAGCGACCCTGTGAACAGCGCAAACCCCAGCACCACGGCGGTGCCGATGGAAAGTACTTGCTTGTAGGCGGA
>USLO01000071.1 GCA_900555515.1 uncultured Collinsella sp. | reverse complement strand
AGGTCAAAGCCCTGATAATCGCCGTTGTCATCCTTGTACTCAAACGGAGCGTACTCGGCAGAGGTGCCGACGGTCAGTGTACCGTCCTTGACGAGCGCGTACTCCTTGGAGCCGTCGACCTTCTCGACCTTAGCGTCGTCAGAGCTGCTGGAACCGGCATCAGAACCAGAGGTGGCGTTGGACGAGCCGCAGCCCGTCAGTGCGAGGGCGAGCGCCATGGCGCCTGTGGCGGCAAATGCGCCAAGCTTCTTAAGCTTCATAATCAGTCTCCTTCCGGTGACCTCGTTTGATTCAGAGGTCTGCAAAAACTGTTGGCTATTATGCACCCGTAAATGCGAATCTGCAATGAGAAAACTGATTGAAACAAACCCATAACGTGAATGGAACACTCCACTTTGTAACAGTTATTACTGCTGCAATGACCTTAATAGTCTAATTTCAGCTGCATAACCTGCAAGTTCGTTCGGAGTCTCCAAAATAAACGGCAGCGAACGCAAACGGCCATTCGATACAATATTCTGCATAACCTGCATACCGCCACCAAATTCCTCGCTGCCAAGGTATCCTTTGCCGATGCACTCGTGACGATCTTTATGGGCGCCACAAGGGTTCTTCGAATCGTTGATGTGTACGGCATGCAAGCGATCGATACCCACCACGCGGTCGAACTCGTCGAGTACGTCGTCCAGATCATGGATGATGTCGTAGCCGGCATCGCTCACATGGCAGGTGTCCAAACAAACGCCCAGCTTATCGGACAGCTCTGGGCGCTTGGCGGCAACGCCCTCGATAATGCACGCCAGTTCTTCAAAGCTACGGCCCACCTCGGTGCCCTTTCCTGCCATGGTCTCGAGTAATACCGTCGTCTGCTGCCCCTCAAACATCACCTGGCACAGCGTGTCGACAATCATCTGAATGCCGGCGTCGGAGCCCTGTCCCACATGCGCACCGGGATGGAAGTTGTAGTAGTTGCCGGGCAGTGTTTCCAGACGCTGCAAGTCCTCGGCCATTGCCTCCAAGGCAAACTCGCGCGCCCGCTCCTTAGCGGAGCAGGGGTTATAGGTATACGGGGCATGCGCCACCAGCGGTCCAAAGTCGTTTTGCGCCATAAGCTCGCGCAGAGCCGCCACGTCATCCATGTCAAGGTCTTTTGCCTTGCCACCGCGCGGGTTGCGCGTAAAGAATGCAAAGGTATTGGCGCCAATGGACAACGCCGTCTCCCCCATTGCCCGATAGCCCTTCGTCGTCGAAAGATGACACCCGATCGTCAGCATCTCCAACTCCCTCTTCATCAGTTGCGGAAAAATACGGTCTATTGGTGCCATATTTTGGCGCAAACAGACCGTATTCCACCGCAAGTTATAAAAGGGGCATCAGGGGCACGGTCCGCCGAGCCCCCACGCCCTAAAGTTTCAAGCGAATCGCATCGATGATGTGCGCACAGCGCTGTGTGGCGGCTAGGGACATGATGGGGCTTTCGAGTTTCCCCGCCTGAATGAGCCGCGCCGCATGCGACACCTCACCGTAAAAATCATCGACCTCAAATGGTGCATCGATTTCGAGTATCCGACCGTCGGAATACTTCACATGAGCGAGCTCGGGGCGATGGAGACGCTCGATTTCCAACGAGCCCCGCTCACAGGCAATCGTTAAGCGGCTTTCATATGTTGCTTCGCCGTCGCACACCATATGAATGGGTATACCGTCGACGCTCATATGGATCTCGTCGGCCCAATCGACGCGGCCGCCCGATACGTCACGCCAGCGAACTTCACGAGACGAAACTTCGCAAGCGCCCGCGAGCAAATCCTCAAACCAACCGACTGCATAGCAGCCCATGTCATATAGACAGCCGCCCTGCAACGGATCAAGCAGATAGCCCGAAGGAGACTCGCCGTAATCGAGCTTTTGCACGCTTTCAATCGAGACAATACGGCCAAGCTCACCCGACGCAAGCAAGTCCTTCACGCGAGTGCGCATCGGGCAAAACCGATTCTTCATCGCCTCCATAAACAGCACGCCGCGCTCGCGAGAGGTGGAGGCAATCGAGAGAGCCTCTTCCTCACTCAAAACGGCCGGCTTTTCGCACAGCACGGCCTTTCCCGCGCGTAGCGCGCGACAGGCCCAACGCGTATGCATGCCATGCGGAAGAGCCAAGTAAATTGCGTCGACATCGGGGTCGGCAATCAGCGCGTCATAAGCCGCATCGCCGTTATCGTCGACCGAGGCATGGCCATGCGCAGCATCAATCGAAAACGCTCGGCAAAATTCCTCGACATGTGCAGGAGTGCGGCCGGCCGCAGCCACCAGCCGTGCCCCGTCGACCTTCTTGAGCGACGATGCAAATCGATGAGAAATGTGCCCAGCGCCCAAAATGCCCCAACGAACCTCACGCGAATCATCCCATGAATCCCGATGGCCCACGACAGCCCCCTTCAGTTGCGGTGGAATAGTCCCTGTTTAAGCCCTATTCTGCCGCAAGCAGGAACTATTCCAGCGCAAGTTATAAAAGGGTCACGAGGAGCGCGTTTTGCCGAAGGCCTTAAGCACTGCCGTCACGGGGCCAGGCTGGAAACGTCGGCGCACGTCATCGAGACGCTCGGGGATATCGATATGCTGTGGGCAGTGGCGCGCGCATTTGCCGCACTTGACGCAATTGCTCACCAGCTTGGCCTCGCTTGTGCGCACCGCGCTCGCCGTAAAGTACTGCGACAGACCCGTAAACCAGCTGTGCGCATAGCTTGCGTTGTAGGCGGCAAAACATCCAGGGATATTGATGCCTTTAGGGCACGGCATGCAATAGCCGCATCCCGTACAGGGCACGCGATTCGATTTTTCAAACTCATCCAGCACGTGCGCGATCGTGTCGAGCTGGTTGGCAGTCATCGAATCCGGCAGGGCCCGATCGGCCAACACCGCGTTCTCATCCACCTGCGCGATATCGGTCATACCCGAAAGCAGCATCGTCACCTGAGGATGATTCCACACCCACGAAAGACCCCAGGCGGCAGGAGTGCGCAAATGCGGGTCACGGGCACTATCGAGCACAGCGCGGGCCCGTGGCGGCAGCTTGCCCGCTAAACGCCCGCCCAGCAGCGGCTCCATCACAAACACCGCGAGCCCGCGCTCCGCAGCCGCCATGAGTCCTGCCGTTCCCGCTTGGTAACGCTCGCCGGCATAGTTGTACTGTATCTGGCAAAAATCCCAATCATATGCGTCAAGCATCGTCAGGAAATCCACCGCGCTGCCGTGGTACGAAAAACCAATCTGGCGAATGCGCCCCGCCGCCTTTTGACACGCGATCCAGTCCTCAATGCCCAATGCCACCACACGTTCCCACTGGGCGGGCGAGGTAATGTTATGCATGAGGTAATAGTCGATATGGTCGGTCCGCAGGCGCCGCAGTTGCTCATCGAAGAACCGGTCGAAATCCTCCGCGCACTTGCACGAAGCATGCGGCAACTTGGTCGCCAGCAACACCCGGTCACGCAGCCCCAAGCGCTCAAGCGAGGCGCCCACGCACGCCTCGTTACCGGGATAGAGATACGCGGTGTCCAGATAATTAATCCCCTGCTCCACCGCACGGGAAATGATGGCATCGGCTGTCTTCGCATCCGGACGTCCCGGCGCACCGGGAAACCTCATGCAGCCCAGACCCAACGCCGAGATACGGTTGCCGCTTTTGGGGTCAACGCGATATTGCACGGCCCCTCCCTTCGCCATCAGCGCCCCGGCAAGGCGAAACACAATGGTCACGCAGCCGAAACATCGTGGAATCGCAATCGAGAACGTATCGTAACGCAGCAGAAATCGAGCTGTCACGGCACCGCTTTAACATCAGCAAAAAGCCCGATGAAAGGAGCCGCCCATGCCCGCGCTCGACCTTTGGAACCTTGCTTCCCAGCTCAAAAGCACCGATTATCGCTGGGTCGACCTCACCCACACGCTCTCGTGCGACACCCCGCACTGGTTTGGCTTTAAGCCATTTGAGTCCACCAAGCTCTTCGACTACCTGCCAAACACGCCCGAGGACATGCTCGCGCCCATGCGCTGCTTTCAGTATTCGGTCGCCTCGCAATACGGCACCCACGTCGATGCACCGCGCCACTTCCATGTCGACGGCCGCTCCCTCGGCGAGATCGAGCCCATCGAGTTTATGCATCCGCTCTGCGTGATCGACAAGCACGAGGAATGCGCCGCAAACCCCGACTTTATCCTAACCGTCGAGGACCTCAAAGCCTGGGAGGACGAGCACGGTCGCATTCCCAAGGACGCCTTTGTCGCCTTCCGCTCCGACTGGTCCAAGCTCGCTGATCTGGAAAACAAAGACGAGGACGGCCGGCCCCACTACCCCGGCTGGGACCTCGATGCTATCAAGTGGCTTGTAGAGGAACGCAATATCGGCGCCATCGGCCACGAGCCCGCAGATACCGATCCGGCGACCATCACCACGCGCGAGGACGCCTACCCCTACCCCGGCGAGCAATACATCCTCTCGGTCGACCGCTATCAGATCGAGGTCATGGACCATCTGGACGAGCTTCCCGCCACAGGCGCCGTCATCTTCTGCACCTTCCCTAAGGTCCGTGATGGTGTCGGGTACCCCGCGCGCGTCTTTGCGGTCTGCCCCGCAGCGTAACGTCCAGGCAAACGTTTCTATTTTATAACAGCCGCCCCGCGCACCCACCAATCACCCTGGCAGCATACAATCCATCAGGCGCCCCTTACGCGGGCGCCTTTTACATGGGGAGATGATTCACATGCAGATCAACAAGGTCGCCTTTATCGGCAAGGGCGGCGTCGGCCTGCTCTACGGCAGCATGATCGCCCGGGCGCTCGGCAACGACGCCGTCGAATACGTCATGGATGATGCCCGTTTTGAGCGTCATGCGAACGACGCGCTCACCGTCAACGGCAAGCCCTGCGATCTCACGTCCGTCCGTGCCAGCGAGGCGACGCCCGCCGATCTGGTCATCCTGACAGTCAAGACCACCGGTCTCGACCAAGCACTCAAGACTATGGAGCGCGTCGTGGGACCCAACACGCTCATCGCCTCGCTGTGCAACGGCATTACGAGCGAGCAAAAGATTGCCGAACGCTTTGGCTGGGAGCATACCGTTCTTGGTATCTGCCAGGGCATGGACGCCGTGTTTCTCAACGGCGCGCTCACCTTTACCAATGCGGGCGAAATCCGCTTTGGCGCGGCGGCCGGCACGAACCCCGCAACCATCACCGCGATCGACGAGCTCTATACGCGCTGCGGCATCGCCCATACCGTCGAGGACGACATCGCCCACCGCATGTGGGCCAAACTCATGCTCAACGACGGCATCAACCAGACCTGCATGGCCTACGGCGGGACCTACGGAAGCGCCACGGAGCCGGGCTCCGAGCAGCGTCACTGCTTTGTTTCCGCCATGCGCGAAACGCTTGCGGTCGCCAACGCCGAGGGCGTTGAACTGACCGAGGCAGACCTGACGCAAATGGTGCACCTCATCGAGGGAATCGACCCCGCCGGTATGCCCTCGATGGCTCAAGACCGCATCGCAAGGCGCAAAACCGAGGTTGATGAGTTCGCGGGCACCATCTGCCGCCTCGCAACCAAACACGATATCCAGGCACCGCAAAACGAGTGGCTCTATCGGCGCATCCGCGATATCGAGAAAAGCTGGTAGCGCCGACGCGCCGCATTCAACAGCCTTAACAGCAAAACCGCCGCAAGGGAACCTTTCCCCTGCGGCGGCCTTCATCTTCGTCTATGACCGGCGGCCGATCTCACAACAGTTAGCGTTGCGACCCCGGCACCTCGTCCTCATCGTCGCGGCAAAGAACCACGCCTGCGCTTCCCAGCAGCGTGGCCGCGATCAGCGCGCCGACCACGATAGGAGCAGCCCCGCATGTCCCCTGCATGCCCGCGACGAGCGCGGCCGTGGGACCAAGGCAGCCAAGCATCAACGCGACGGCGGCAACGGCAATATCTCGAGCATTCACAAGACCACTTCCTCCAAGAGAAAGACCTTATTTCTCAAGAACCAGTGTGCCCCGCATCCATACGCCCAGCGTACCGCCACGGTAAGGGCTCTGTTAACTCAAACGCATACATAGAACGGACGTCCTTACGTTGCCCTAAAGCTCGGTAAAGACGCCCGTCCGCCAAATATCCGTGATGCAGAAAAATTACCAACCGGTGTAGTAATCGGTGGTTCCGGCAGCGCAGCCGGAGTCATAGACCTTGCAATCACCCTTGGAGCCCGTAAAGGTCGAGCCCTGGGCCATATCGCCCGCGGCAACAACGTAATAGCCGTCGGAATCGCGCCAGAAGCCCTCAGAATCCTGAGTCCATTCGCCCGTGCGATAGTGATAAAGCACATTGCTGCTGTAATAGGTCTCGCGGCGACCGTTGTAGTTATTGACACCCGCAGAGCGCGTCAGGCCCGATCCGTTCGCGTAGGACGCGGCAGACGCGTAGGACGGAGTGTAACCGGCGTTGTAGTACGAAGCCTGGGCGGCCTCGGCAGCCTCCGCCTCGGCGGCAGCAACCTCGAGCGCTTCGCGCTTGGCATCCTCAAGTGCAGTGCGCAGCTCATCGAGCTCGGTCGACTTCGCGTCGACCTCCTCCATCGTCAAAAGACTGCCCGCACCGTCGATACAACCCTGCAGTACAGCGCGCTCGTCATCGGTGGCATAGTCACCGTACATGTTCATGATGATCTGAGCACGCATCTCAAGGGAATCGCGCTTGGCCTCCATCGAGGCGTTCCACTCCTGCATGGAGCCAAAGCCGTCGCTGCGATAGTCGACGGGCTGCACCAGCGTCGCCTCGGACGGCGTGGATCCGACCGTGTCGGATAGTGTTGCCGCGTGGGCATCAGTTGCACCGGCGCCCGCCAAAAGTGCCACGATCAGAGCGGCGGAAAGGGCGGCGGCTTTCGGTTTTCGTGAATCGATCCTCATGTAGCTGGAAACCTCCGTAGTGCGTTTTTGCTGCGTTTGAGCTGCGTGTGATTCGATCGCGCTGCATAGTACCCCGAGCAAATCGCGACCTGCGGTTTTACTCAAAAGGCGCACGTCAATTACGTAAAACTCACATCCTCTCAACAGGAGTTTTCCACAACTCAAATGCATAAAGCGTGTCAAAAACCCTGTTTTTGCACCCTCTCTATGCAAAAAAGGCGCCTGTGCAACCATTGTTCGCACAGGCGCCTTGAGCAGGCATTTTATGCAGTTATACCTATCGAGTCGCAAGGGGTCCTTGCACAAGTCGCCTTACTCGTCCAGCGCGGCGAAGGCCTGCTTCAGATCCCAGATGATATCCTCGGCGTTCTCGGTACCGATGGAAAGACGGATCGTGGAGGGCGTGATGTTCTGCTCGGCGAGCTCCTCGGCAGAGAGCTGGGAGTGTGTGGTGGTAGCCGGGTGCACGACGAGCGACTTGACGTCAGCCACGTTGGCGAGCAGCGAGAACACCTGCAGATGATCGATGAACTTCCAAGCTGCCTCCTGGCCACCCTTAATCTCAAAGGTAAAGATCGAGGCACCGCCACGGGGGAAGTACTTCTGATAGAGCTCGTGATTGGGGTGCTCAGGCAGGCTCGGGTGGTTCACCTTGGCGACATGGCTGTCACCAGCCAGGAACTCAACGACCTTCTTGGTGTTCTCGACATGACGGTCGACGCGCAGCGACAGAGTCTCGGTGCCCTGGAGCAGGATCCAAGCGTTGAACGGGCTGATGCAGGCGCCCTCGTCACGCAGCAGGATGGCGCGGACATAGGTTGCGAAGGCGGCGGGACCGGCAGCCTCGGCAAACGAGACGCCATGGTAGGAGGGGTTGGGCTCGGCGATCTGCGCATACTTGCCGCTCGCCTTCCAATCGAAGTTACCGCCGTCGACGATCACGCCGCCCAGCGAGGTGCCGTGGCCGCCGATGAACTTGGTTGCGGAGTGGACGACGATGTTGGCACCATGCTCCAGCGGACGGAACAGATACGGGGTGCCGAAGGTGTTGTCGACGACAACCGGCAGACCGTGCTTCTTGGCGATCTCGGAGATGGCGTCGATGTTGGGGATGTCGGAGTTGGGGTTGCCGAGCGTCTCGAGATAGATGACCGTGGTGTTGTCCTTGATGGCGCCCTCGACCTCTTCCAGGTTATGCGCATCGACGAAGGTGGTCTCGACGCCAAACTGGGAGAGCGTATGCTCCAGCAGGTTGTAGGAGCCACCGTAGATGGTCTTCTGGGCAACCACGTGGTCGCCGGCCTGAGCAAGAGCCTGCAGGGTATAGGTGATGGCAGCAGCACCGGAGGCGACGGCGAGACCTGCTACGCCACCCTCGAGTGCGGCGATACGGTCCTCGAAGACGCCCTGGGTGGAGTTGGTCAGACGGCCGTAGATGTTACC
>USLO01000070.1 GCA_900555515.1 uncultured Collinsella sp. | reverse complement strand
TGCCGAGGCGGCCTATATCACCCAGAGCGGGGTCGCTGCTGACGAGGCAGCCGAGTAACGCTCCCAGGCACAAACAATGAGATTCTCGATTATTAGCGAGATCCCCGGCAGGACCCGTCTTCAATTGGCGGGTCCTGTGCCAGAGAGCGATCTCGATGCACTTCTTAAGCTCAGCGGCGATATCGACGGCGTGCACAAGGTGCGCGTTTATGGCCGTATTGGCCAGATGGCGCTCGAATATGACGAGCGGTGTCGTGCGGGCGTGCTCGACGCCTTGGGTGCGCTCGATGCCCAGGCCATTGCCGACGCAAAGACGGGTTACGTGATGCAGCTTGAGCCGCGCAAGCACAAGCTCGTCATGGATCTTGCCACACTTATTGGCGCCCACTGCGCGCGCCGCTGGTTCTTGCCGACGCCTCTGCGTGCGGTGTTTGTCGTGGCCGGTTACATGGCATTTTTGCGCGCTGCCCTTCATGAGCTGGCGCAGCCGCGCCTGACCGTTCCTGTGCTCGACGCTTCGGCCATCGGCATTTCGTTCGTCAAGCGTGATGTCGACACCGCGGGCCAGACAATGTTCCTGCTCAACGTGGGCGAGCTGCTCGAGGACTACACCCGCGCCATGAGCGAAAACGAGCTCATCAACTCGCTGCTCGATGTGCCCGACAAGGCGCAAAAGGTCGTCGGCGACACCGAGGTAAGTGTTGCCGCGACCGAGCTTGAGCCCGACGATCTGGTCGCCGTGCGCACTGGCATGTCCATCTGCATCGACGGTGTTGTCGAGCAGGGGAGCGCCATGGTCAACCAGGCGACCCTGACCGGCGAGCCGCTGGCCGTCGAACGCAGCGTGGGCGACGACGTGTTCGCCGGTACCGTCGTGGAAGACGGCAGCATCTTGGTGCGCGTGCGCGCCAACACGGATCAGACCAAGCTCCGCTCAATCGTCTCGCTCGTGCAGACGGCCGACTCGCTCAAGTCCGAGGGCCAGTCGCATATGGAGGACCTCGCCAACAAGATCGTCCCGTGGAACTTCCTGCTCGCGGGCCTGGTCGCGCTTACCACGCGCAGCCTTATCAAGACCTCGGCGGCACTGATGGTCGACTACTCGTGCGCGCTCAAGCTTACGGGCTCCGTCGCCGTCATGACTGCCATGAGCGATGCTGCCAAGATGGGCGTTATGGTCAAGGGCGCGAAGTACTTTGAGTCGTTTGCCAAGGCCGACACCATTGTGTTCGATAAGACCGGCACGCTCACCGAGGCACAGCCGCGTCTTGCCTGCGTGCTCACAACCGATGGCTGGAGCGAGGATGAGATCCTGCGCCTTTCCGCTTGCTTGGAGGAGCATTTTCCGCATCCGGTGGCACGTGCCGTGGTTAATGCGGCACGCGAGCGCGGGCTCGAGCACCGCGAGCGCCATGCCGCCGTCGAGTACATCGTGGCGCACGGCATCGCTTCGTCCATCGAAGGGTGCCGCGCGATTATCGGCTCGGCACACTTTGTGTTTGAGGACGAGAGCGCGCAGCTCGAGTCCGACATCAAAGAGCAAATCGAGCTCCAGATGCAGGGTCTGTCGCCGCTGTATCTGGCGGTCGATGGCAAGGTCGTCGGCGTGCTCGGTATCGAGGATCCGCTCAAGCCTGGGGTCCGCGAGGCAATCGCCGACCTGCACGCGTTGGGCGTTAAGCACGTGGTCATGCTCACGGGCGACTCGGAGCGCACCGCCGAGCGCATTGCTCGCGAGGCAGGTGTCGACGAGTTTAAGGCCGAGCTGTTGCCCGAGGACAAGTACGCCCATGTGGAGCGCATTAAGAGCGAGGGGCGCCACGTTGCCATGGTGGGCGACGGCGTCAACGATTCGCCGGCGCTCGGTTTGGCCGACGTGGGGTTGGCAATGGGCGGCGGAAGCGACATCGCCAAGGAGGTCGCCGACATCATCCTGACCGATACGGATCTCGCCGCGATCGTGCGTCTACGCCGTATGAGCCAGGGGCTTATCGACCGTCTGACGAGTTCGTATTCCAAGGTGATGCTCACCAACTCGGCGCTGTTGGCATTGGGTATTACCGGCATGATCACTCCGCAGACGTCGTCACTGCTGCACAACGGCTCAACGATCGCCTACAGCCTGAGCAACGCGAAGGCGTACCTGCGTTAGCGTTTCGATTGAGTATATAGCCTGCATTCGGGCGGCACCGCAGCCGCCAGGGTGCAGGCCTTCTTTTGTTTGACGAGATGTTAGCTCGGATATATGCTTGTGCTAGCACTGCTAGCAAATGCTGAAGGTGAGGTTGAGATGGCTACCGTTGGCGGCATGGCGCAGGTAAATGTTCGCGTAGATCGCTCGGTTAAAGAGCACGCCGAGGAGGCGCTGCGGCTTTCGGACGGATCACTGCCCGAGCTCATCAAAAAGGTCGTGGCCAAGGTCGCACAGGGTGGCGGGCAGTGCGAGGAAGTGCTTGCGGTCGTCGACGACCGGCAGCAGACCGTCGCGCCCGATACGCCGTTCGCCGCGTCGTGGGCAGCGGCAGACCGGCTTTATGCAGATTTGGGCATCGCTACGTCGTCCGTGTTCGACGATCGCGATTGGGACGCAATCTATTCCGAAGCCATGGACGAGCGCTATCGCCAAAAGGGGATGATCCTGTGAGCGGGGCTCCCCTCAAAATAATGGTGGACGCCAACGTATGGGTTGATTCGTTTTGCGTCGACCATGCCGAGTCGCTTGCTGCGCGTGCGTTTATTGGGCAGGCGACGGAGGCGGGGGCGTTGCTGTTCTTCCCGGTACATATCGCTAAGGACGTGCTGTACGTTGTCAAACACGAGCTGAAGCGTAGCGTTCTTGCCAGCGGGGGAGCGATTGACGAGGCATCTGCCCGCGCGATCGACGATGCGGCGTTGGCGTTTGTTCGGAACATGACCGAAAACGCCACGGCCGTGGGTGCAGATGCGTCGGACCTTTGGCTGGCCGACAAATACTTAGCGCTCCATCGCGATTACGAGGACAACTTGGTGCTCGCCGCGTGCAAGCGCGCGCAGGTCGATTACTTGGTGACCAACGATCGTAAGCTGCTCGAACATGCCGATCTTGCAGCAAAGACCCCGCGCCAAATGATGCCGATTCTTGCTTTGGCCGAACGCGGCGGCGCGGCTATCGGTTGACGCGAACTGTTTGCGGGCCTCTTGGATGACGATGCACCAAGGGGCCCGCGTCTGCTATTTACAAAAGCTCGGCCTTAATGGCGGGACTTTCTGCGAGCTGCTCGGCTGCCTTTTCGTCGGAGTTGTCGAGTGCTGCCAGACTGCGGTAGACCCACTCGTTGACCTGGGTGTTCTTGACGCCTGCGGTCTGCATAAGGGCGCCTACCTCGCGGATTGCTGCGAGCAGATCGGCCTTGGGACCCGCGAGCTCGACCTCGATGTCGTGGTAGGCGGCCACGCCGCGGTTCTCGCTCACGTGGTCGATAAAGCCCTCGACGGTCTCAAGCTGCTGGGCGAGAGCTGCATCATCGTCAGCGTCCAGCGCGACGAGTGCGTTCGATACCGTGAGGGCGGGATGTCCGCACGGTACAAAGCCTTCGATGACATCCATAGCTTCGGTAATGGTTGAGCCCAGGCCTGCGAGGGCATTGACGAGTTGCTGCTTGGTATCCATAACGGTCCTTTCGATGGTTCAATTTTGCTTGGCGAAAATATACGTGACGCGTTCGGTGGCAAAAGTGCGAAGTATGGTGCACATTAGGGTCTTCACAGCTCGTGCATAGAACAGCTGTCTGCCTTTAGAACGTGGTAAGATAGCTATCCACGAGCGGGGTTCACCCGCGTGTTCCTTGAAAAGTCGACGGTTATCGGGTGTTTGCAGGCCCGATACCATCCAGACTTTCCCAACATTCGGGGGCGACTGGTTTCGACACGATAGCTCTGAGAGAGGAAGCAAGCCGAGGTCTCCTCGCCTCGTTAAACAGGGGTACCGTCAAATTGAATTGACAACAACTCTTCTTTTGAGCCTATGGCTCTCGCTGCTTAGTTTATAGTGGCGCGTCAACCCGGTGATTTCCCCGACACCGGCGCGACGTCATGTTAGGGGAATGCTCCCGCGCACGTAATCGGTATGGCGCGGGCTAAGACCGAACCGGTTGGGATGCCGCGAGCGTGTCGCTGCGCGCAAAGCGTCCGAGATTAAACCAGCGACTGAGCTTGGAGATGCCAATCAGGGGGCTTTCGTGGACCGGAGTTCGATTCTCCGCGCCTCCACCAAAAGAGGAAGCGTCGAACTCTTCTTTTACAAGAATGAGTTTGCGCTTGTGTATAGGTTGGGGGACGCCTGATGGCGTCCCCTTTCCGTTTCCGTTGCCGTGAAACGCCGTATTTTGCGTTTTAAGGCGTTTTAAGCCCGTTGTGGTACTCGTGTACCCCTCGGGCTTTTTTCGTGCCTTAAAACGCCTCTGAAGCGGTCTGAGGGACGTTCGAGCGCCCATGTGCATCTCGCATCCGCTCGATGCAAGGGTGGCCGCCCTGCGGGCGGCAGTCGGATGTGGGTGGACGTACAGAAGGGGTGCGGCATGGGCTTGGGAGGTCATACGCCCCTCCGTCTGGCCGGCAACTACGGCGCTTCGCGCCTCCGTTGCCTTTGAGAGGTACGCATGAGGCATGCGAAACCGTATTGGATGGTTCTCATGCTTTTCTGCGTACCCAATATGCGATGAGGCAAGCCGAGGGCGCAGCCCGAGGCGTAACTAGCCTGCATTGAGGACGCGAAGCGTCCGAAATGCGCACCTGCTTAGGACAGAAGAATCACCCGTTCCCTCGTTTATGAGCGTTTTGCCTGACCACATGCTGACCACATGACCAGAAGAAAAAATGTCGTGGTCACCATCTGGTCAGCCAAATCACTAGGCGCCATCAGGCTTTTTGCAATTCCTGACCAGATGACCACATAATTTAGGACTTATTTTTAAAAATTGAAAAGGACTACGTAATACGCGTAAATAAATAAAGTTTGTCGGATTTTATCTGGTCATCTGGTCATGTGGTCAGAACGGAAAAAATCCCTTGATAAAAGAGGGGATTTTCATTTCAAGAGCTGACCAGATGCCATTTTGATGTGGTCACACATGTGGTCAGCCCTCACGTGTACCTCTTGTTGCAGTCGCTGCTTTCCGGGCGGTGCGGAGGGTTGCTTTTTCGAGCCTTTCCATTCGTTTACGAGCGGAAATAGGCTCTGAACTGCGGCTACGGGAAAATTGATATTGCTTCAATTGTCTCAATGGTGTACAATTGGATACATATAGATGAATGGCTCAGCACCCGTCCCGTCCTTGATGCGGGGTTGCTATCGGGAATAGGAGCCGAGCGCTCGGTCGAATAGGCCGTGCGTCACGGGCGAAACAACGAACACGAAGCTCCCGTGGAAACCGAGATAGACAAGGCTTTGCGCCTCTGTCCTTCTTTGGTTTCCACGGGAGCTTTTTTTGTTTCGCGAAAAGGACTTTGAACATGGAGGTGGCTGGTTATGGCTAAAGGAAAGAAGCAGGTAAAAGAGGTAAAGCCCTCTTACATGACGACGCGCGAGGTGGCGGCGTTCCTCGGTTTGAGCGCGGGGACGCTCTGCACCTGGCGCTATCAGGGCAAGGGTCCGAGCTACTACAAGGTCGGAAACGCGGTTCGCTACAAGATTGACGACGTCGAGGCGTGGAAGAACGCGAACGTGAAGCACGTCGAGCTGACGAATTAAGGAGGTGGGAATATGGAGGCAAAAGAAAAGAGCAGTTCCCCCGCCGCCACAGCAAAGGGAACCGCTCCGTCTAACTATAAATATTTTAGCTCATTACCGCCCATTTTTCAAGTATCTGACCCGCAGGCAAAAGATGAGATGAAGAGGGGGCGTGCGTACGACGAGGGGAATCAGGGCGAGGCGTACAACCCTGATTACCTGTACGGCGGGGAGAACTATCACAAGGCGCTCAGCGATGTGGTGAGCTATGTGCTGCGCGACTGCGCGGGCGATGGCCTGTCCGCTCTCTCGGACGTCGTGGTCAAGGTGACGAACGCCCTTGTGGCGTGGACCAACCTGTCCGAGCCGCCATCTAATCCAGAGGCGGGCAAGATTTACGGCAGGGGCTTTCGCTGGCCGAAGCTCAAGAGCATCGACCCCGTGCAGGCCGCCGAGCTGGTGTTCGCGCAGGAGGTCATCCGCATGGTCTGCGTCAAGGAGACCGTGGACAAGCCGACCTCGGAGGGCGTGCTCGCCATGTACGACCCCGACGAGGGAATTTACCGCGAGATTGGCGACGGGCAGATTGACCTGTGGTGTCAGGAGGTCGTGGGCGCCGTGAACGGCAACTGGAAGAAGAACTTCGTCCAGAAGCTGCACGACATGGCATCGCGTCGGGAGAACCGCGTGTGCGAGTGCGACAACCCGTCCCTGGTCTTCATGGCCAACGGAATCTGGGATTACGAGGAGCGCGTCCTGCGCGAGTTCTCCCCCGGGGTCGTTGCGCTCAGGAAGAGCGCCACGCGCCTCCCCGACAAGGAGCCGCCCGTCCCCGAGCACACGATGCCGGATGGCTCGAAGATTGACTTCTGGCAGCTGCTGGATTCCTACGTCCCCTACGACGGCGGGCGCGACCTGCTCGTCAAGGTGGCGGGGGCGTCCCTGCGCAGCTACCACAACTGGCGCGTCATGGTGACCCTCCACAACCAGACGGGTCACAACGGGAAGAGTACCTTCCTCGACTGCCTCAAGTCGCTCGTCGGCTACGACGGGTGCATGACCTCAAGCCTCGCGCTGCTTGCCGGCGGCGGGGATGGCGGGCGGTTCGGCGTGTCGAACATCGTGGGGGTCTCCCTCATCACGTGCGAGGACTCCGATTCGGGCGCGTACCTGAAGGACAACTCGCGCCTGAAGTCAATCATCTCGCATGACGCGATAGGCGTGGAGCGCAAGAACAAGGGCATGTTCGACTACACGCCCCACGCGCTGATTGTCTGCGCCGCTAACGACATCCCGAAGACCCGCGACAAGGGGGACGCTTGGCTGGCCCGCAACATCTACGTCCCGTTCACGGGGCAGTTCGTCGGCAAGGCCGACGACAAGACCATCCGTTCCGAGTGGGTCGTGTCCCCCGAGTTCTGCGAATACCTTGCCTATCAGGCGCTGGTGAAGTGGGACCGGTATTACGAGCTGCCCGAGCCTGAGGAGGCCGCGCAGCTGAAGCACGAGTGGGTTCTCGGCAATGACACGGTGGCTGAGTTCTGGGAGGACGTCAAGGATTCGATTCAGGCCGACTTCGTGCCGAATGATTACCTGTCCATGCGCTACGACGAATGGCTGGACGCGGAGCACAAGGGCATGCGGATGCAGATGAGCCGCAAGGCGTTCACGGCCCGAATCGTCGAGCTTGCGTGCTCCGACGGCGAATGGACGCAGAACAAGGACGCGAGCGGGTCCGTCCTCAAGACGAGCTGCGAGAAGTGGTGCCCCGGCTTGAGGGCCTACTGCAAGCGAGCTGCCGGTTTTGGCGGTGCAGACGGATGGGTCCCCTTCTTGGGCAGGCGTCGCGGGATTTTCCGCACGGTCGTCCTCGATTACTGCACCGCCCATGGCACGACTCCCGCAGACTACGGTGCCGGTTACGCGGCGGTGAGAGAGCAGCTTGGTCTTGCGACGGATACAGAAGACGCCGATTAAGGAGGAATAGATTATGGCAACGAAGAGGTTTGATGACGTGGCTGAGGAGGCACGTGCGTTAGAGGCTCAGGCGAAGAAGCTGCGCCGCGAGGCGCGGGCTGCGAGGACGAAGGCTTACGCCGACGCGCTCGTGACGGTTTTCCCTGAAGTGAAGGACATGGGTTCGGCGGAAGAGGTCCTTGACTTCGTCAAGGGACTGAAGCCGGGCGCCGAACACGGAACGCCGGATGCCTGCTCGGCGCTTCTGGATGATTTCCGCGTGGCGAACGACCCCCTGCGCCAGTTCGCCGACGAGATTTTCCCCGCGGCGTCTTGGCATCTGCTCCCGTGCAAGTTCCTGTACGACCTGTACCGCCATTGGTTCCAGCGCAATCAGCCCTCCGGTCGCATGCTCGGCCGAAACGCTTTCTATGAATCAATCGAGGGCCTTGCCGAGGAACAGGGCTGGCAGTTGCAGGAGCGTGTTCGAAGCACCGGGCGTATGGATTTCCCCGAGCCGCTGATTCTCGAATATGACGTGACGGAGTGGATGAACAAGTCCTATCGCGGGTCCGATAACGACCGCCAGTGCATGCCCGAGCTAAACGACAGCTATCGCGGATACGTGCGTATCTCGACCGCCTTCTTCGACGGCGGTTACGACATAGACGATTCAACGAACAAGGAGGAATAAATCATGAGCACTAAGAAGAAGATTTCCGACATCGACAAGGCGATTGAGGAGATGCAGCAGCGC
>USLO01000069.1 GCA_900555515.1 uncultured Collinsella sp. | reverse complement strand
GGCGACCGCGACTACGAGGACGGCCTGCGCTACTTCCAGGACAAGTACCCCGGCACCATGGCCGCGCGCATCGAGTTTGACCCGGCGCTGTCGCAGCGCATGTACGCCGCCGCCGATATGTTCCTGATGCCTTCGAAGTTTGAGCCCTGCGGCCTGTCGCAGATCATCGCCATGCGCTACGGCACCCTGCCCATCGTTCGCGAGACCGGTGGTCTGAAGGACACCGTGCAGCCGTACAACGAGTTTACCGGCGAGGGCACGGGCTTCTCGTTTAGTAACTTTAACGGGGACGAGATGGGCGACGCGGTGTTCCGCGCGGCACGCCTGTTCTGGGACAACCACGAGGCGTGGAACCAGCTGGTCACGCAGGCCATGAGCCAGGACTTTAGCTGGACGCGCTCGGCCGACAAGTATCTGGACCTGTACTTCTTTATGCACCCGGAGATTGAGAGGCCGGCGGCTGTTGTCGACGAGCCTGAGGCTGTTGCTGAGCCGGTGGCCGCTGAGGAGCCCAAGGCCGAGGAGAAGCCGGTTGAGGCTGAGTCCGCAAAGGCCGAGCCTGAGGTGAATGCTGAGACTGCTCCTGCGGCAAAGGCAGAGGTCAAGCCTGCCGCGAAGCCTGCCGCCAAGAAGACCACAACCCGCAAGACGACCGCCAAGAAGGCTACGACGACCAAGGCTACCGCGACTAAAACGACGGCTACCAAGGGAACGACCACGCGCAAGCGCACGACCGCCGCTGCCAAGACGGACGCCGAGGCCGAGGTCGCAGAGGCCAAGCCGGCCGCCAAGGCTCCGGCAAAGACCGCTGCCAAGAAGACGACCACGACCGCCAAGAAGGCAACAGCTGCCAAGAAAACCACGGCAACGAAGTCGACGACTACGAAGGCCGCCACGACCAAGTCAGCCGCAAAGCCGGCATCCAAGGTCGAGGAGACACCTGCAGAGTCCAAGGCGGAGGCAACCGTCGAGGCCAAGCCTGCTGCCAAGACCACCACGCGAAAGCGCACGACGACGGCCAAGAAGACCACGGCAAAGGTCACAACTCCCAAGGCAGAGACTAAGCCCGAGCCCGCCAAGGAGACCCCGGTCTCCCCCGCCGCTCCGGCAAAGGAAAAGGCTCCGACCAAGAAGACCTCCGTCCGCAAGGCAACGGCCACCCGCAAGCGCCGCTAGTCCGGATGATTAAAACTTAATCCTCAACGCAAAAGAGGGCACCTGGTGAGGGTGCCCTCTTCTTGATTGAACTTCTGTATTAAAAAGAGGGCCGGTTTACTACGACAAAATGGCTCCGGCCGACCACGGCGAGTAATCTACGAAATTGACAACGCTTCTACCTGCGGTTTTAATATCAAGAAAATGACCGTGGTTGGGATCATTCAATTCGTCGTAGTAAACCGGAGTACTTTTGTTTGGCTAAAAATAGTATCAGTCTAGGCTTTTTCGAATATCGCGATAATTTGGATGGTAAAACGATTTTCTAGGACAACCGTTCGCCGATGGTAAACGGATGTTGTTTATACAGCCTGTGTACAACAGATATACTTACATCCTGTGCGTAAAGCCCATGGCCAGCAGGCCATGATTCTATTGAACTGGACCGTACTATGAGATTGATACACAACAGCCGTCTGCCGCAGTTTCGCACTCCGTTTGGCGCTGTGACCACAGGAACTACCCTTTCGCTCTCCGTGATTCTGGAGGACGCCGATCCCGCGCAGGCCACGCTTACGCTGCGCACCTGGGTCGATGAGATCGGTGAGTCTCGGTATCCCATGACGCACGAGGGCGACGGCATATTTAGCGTAGAGCTCAAGTGCACCGAGCCCTGTCTTATCTGGTACAGCTTTATCTGCAATATCGAGGGCCAGCCCGAGGTTCGCCTGGGCGCACCACAGGGCCGCACCGGTGGCGAAGGCGTAACCTACGACTACGCTGAGGTGCCGTCATTCCAGGTCACCGTCTACAAACACCGTGAGAACCGTCCCACCTGGTACGAGCGCGGTATGGTCTACCAGATCTTCCCCGATCGCTATGCCCGCGACGAGCACTGGCGCGAGCGCACGCTGGCCGAGGTCGAAAAACCGCGTAAGGGCATTCAGCGCCGCATGGTCGAGGACTGGAACGAGCCGCCTGTGTACGAGCGCGCCGAGGACGGCTCCATCAAGACCTGGGACTTTTACGGCGGATCGCTCAAGGGTATCCAGGAAGATCTGCCTCGCATCGCCGAGCTGGGCTTTACAGCCATCTACCTCAACCCCATTTTTGAAGCCGCGAGCAACCACCGCTACGACACCGCCGATTACACCAAGATCGATCCGATTCTGGGCACCGAGCAGGACTTTACCGAGCTGTGCGAGGCGGCCGAGAAGCTGGGCATTTCCATCATTCTGGACGGTGTGTTCAACCACACGGGCGACGATTCGATCTACTTCAACCGCTACGGCAACTACCCCGGCGTGGGCGCGTGGCAGAGCGAGGATTCGCCGTGGCGCGATGCGTTTTATTTCCACGAGGACGGCTCGTACGACTGTTGGTGGGGCGTGGGCAATATGCCCGCCATCAATGAGAGCTCCGAACTGGTACGCGAGCGGCTCCTGGGCAAGGACGGCGTCATTCGTAAATGGCTGCGCGCCGGCGCTCACGGCTGGCGCCTGGATGTGGCCGACGAGCTTTCCGATGACTTCCTGACCGAGATCAAAAAGGCCGTGCTCGCCGAGAAGCCCGACGCACTGCTGCTCGGCGAGGTCTGGGAAGACGCCTCCAACAAGATCAGCTACGGCCATCTGCGTCGCTACCTGCAGGGCTCCGAGCTGGACTCTGCTATGGATTACCCCTTCCGCGACATGGTCATCGGCTTTTTGATGGGCTACAAAAACGCCTACCAAGCTGCCGAGGATATCGAGACCCTGCGCGAGAACTACCCGCGCGAGGCATTATCCTGCGCGCTCAATCTGCTGTCGAGCCACGACCGCCCGCGCATTATCTCGGTGCTCGGCGGTGGCCCCGACGAGTCGCAGCTGCCCGAGAGTGAGCGCAGCAAATGGCGCCTGGACGAGAACTCCATGGGCCTGGCCAAGAGCCGCTTTTGGCTGGCGACGCTCATGCAGATGACGTTCCCGGGCGTTCCCTCAATCTATTACGGTGACGAGTACGGCTTGGAGGGACTCACCGATCCGGGTAATCGCCGCACCATGCCGACCAAGGAAGACCTGCACGACTTCGATACGTTCGCGATCGTCAAGAACGCATCTGCTGTGCGCCGCGCGCTGCCGTTTATGATCGACGGTGAAATCAAGGCCTTCGCGCTCAATGACGAGGTGCTGGCCTACAACCGTACCGGTAAAGACGGCGAGTCCGCGACCGTCATCATCAACCGCAGCCTGCGCAATTCACACCGCGTGACGATTCCGGCGCTCGGCGAATGCGCGAGCGATGTGATTAGCGGTCACGAGTGCGAGATCCACAACGGTACGGTCACGCTCGACCTGTACCCACTGGGTTCGTCGATCATCTATCACCACGCCGAGCAGCGCCTGCAGGAGCCGCTCGATCACGGTGCGGGTGTTGTGTGCCATATCACATCGGTGCCGACCGACGACGGCAAACCCGGTACGATCGGTGCGCCCACGCGTCGCTTTATCGACCATCTGGCCGCCATGGGCATGCGCTACTGGCAGGTTCTTCCCGTCAACCCCACGGACTTCTTCCGCTCCCCTTACGCCGGTCCTTCGGCCTTTGCAGGCAATATCGACCTCCTACCCGAGAGCCACGAGGAGCTGGCAGCCGACTTTGAGACCTGGAAGGCCCGCGGCGGCGAGGATGCTGACCCGCTGTACACCGCGTTTAAGCATCGCAATGCCGATTGGCTCGAGAAATACTGCGTCTATATGGCCGTCAAAAAGTACTTTGAGGGCGAGTCGCGCCACGATTGGCCGGCAGATGTCGCGCGCTACAACGAGCATCTGATCGACGACAAGCGCTTCCACAACGAGGCCGAGCTTCAGGCGTACATGCAGTACCGCTTTGACTTGGCTTGGTGCGAGCTCATGAACTATGCGCACAAGAAGGGCATCGAGGTTATCGGCGATATTCCTATGTACGTGTCGGACGATTCGGCAGACGCGTGGAGCGAACCTGAGAACTTCTGGCTGTCCGATACCGGCAAGGCAATCGAGATTTCCGGCGCGCCGCCCGACAACTTTGCGCCCGAGGGCCAGGTGTGGGGCAACCCGACGTTCCGCTGGGACCACATGAAGCAGAACGGCTATAGCTGGTGGATGGATCGCCTGCGTCGTGCGTTTTCGCTCTACGACCGCGTGCGCCTGGATCACTTCCTGGGATTCCACAGTTACTTTAGTATCCCCGCAGGCAAGGCTTGCGCCGAAGGTCGCTGGTTGGCGGGACCGGGCAAGGACCTGTTCCAGACCGCTTATGACGAGCTGGGTCCGCTCAACTTTATCGCTGAGGACTTGGGCTATCTGACGCCCGGTGTTCGCGCCATGGCATCGACCTGCGGTTTCCCCGGCATGGACGTGCTGGAGTTTAGCGACTACGACGTTCGTTGCGGTGTGCATCCCACGCCCGGCAAGATTCTGTACACCTCGACGCACGACACGTCGACGCTCGCCGGCTGGTGTACGCGTTCTTTTGCGGGCGGCGATGAACCGAGCGGTGTTGAGGTGGCGGCCAAGCTGATGAGCGACGCACTGGCAAGCGACGCTCCCCTGGTGATGATGCCGCTGCAGGACGTGCTGGGGCTGGGCGACGACGCACGCATGAACGTGCCGGGCGTGGCCACGGGCAACTGGACCTGGCAGGCTGACGAGGCGGACATTGCAGCCGCCGAGGGCAAAACCGCGCGGCTCCTGCGCAACAACCATAGATTCTGGGGCGAAGCGTGATAAAACCCCCGATATAGGGTACAGTTACAGACGTTTGAATTTTTGCGGGCAGAGTAATCTGCCCGCTTTGTGCTGAAAAGGAAGTATTTATGGCGCGCTACGATTACAAGTGCTCGAGCTGCGGCAACGTGTTTGAGGTTGAGCATCCCATGTCCGAGACCCCCGAGGTCGTGTGCCCCAGCTGCGGTGCCCCGGCGGCCAAGACGTTCTCAGCCAGCGGCATAAAATTTGAGGGCAGCGGTTTCTACAACACCGACCAGCGAAGCGGCGGCTCCAGCACCAGCGCCACGAGCGGCTGCTGCGCCAACTGCCCGCACAGCCACTAGAAACCAAACAGCCCCGCGACCGACATCGATCGCGGGGCTGATTCTTTGCGCTATAGGTGGCTCTATGAGTTGCGGTGAGATAAGGACTGTTTGGTGGGCAGAAGCCGCTATTCAATCCCTATTTCACCGCAACATATTAGTTACTTACGAATCAGGCGGGCGCAGAAGTGGCCGTCGTAGGAGTCGGCGTTTACGGGAACGCTTTGGAAGAGGCCTCGATCGTTCTGGCGTACGGAAACGAGCTTCTTGGCCTGATGGAACTCGGGGAGTTGCAGAATCTGTGCCTCGGAGAGCGGTGCGACGCTAAAGTCGACGCCCTCGGGAGAGGCCAGGAAGGCATCCACGACCTGAGTGTTCTCTTCATCAAAAACCGAGCAGGTGGCATAGATGAGCTCTCCGCCGGCAGCCACGCGCGCGGCGGCTTCCTTGAGCATCGTAAGCTGCAATTTGGGCAACTCGGTCGTAACGTCGTTCTCAGTTAGGCGCCACGGGATCTCAGGATGACGACGCATGGTGCCGGTGCCAGAGCACGGCGCATCGATAAAGACCGTATCGAACTTAACCGGCTTGCCAAGCATGGCATCAAACGACGTCAGTACTTCATCAAGCTCGCAGGCATCACCCGAAACCGTACGAACGCCCTGAATACCGGCCTTGTGCAGGCGAGCGAGATTCAGATCGCATTTGCGATCATGCAGATCGAGCGCCGTATGCTGACGCTCATAGCCCGCACGCTTGGCCTGGCACATCATCACATAGGTCTTGGTGCCACGACCGGCACCAATCTCAAGGCAGCTTCCAGGGCGCGTGGCAGCTGTGGCGATAAGCTGCGCATTGAGATCAGATGCCACCGCGGCAGCACGCTCAAACACACCCGATGCAACCGTGACCTGCGCATCTACCGGGGCATGGCAGCCCGGGAAAACGGGCGCGACGAGCTGCGAGACATACGGATCGGGCTTGGTCGCAAAGGCGTTCTCATGCAGGGCCAGCGGCGCGGGGGCCAGATTGCCGGCAAAGTTAAGCGCACCCTCAGGCGTGTCGAACGATGCCATAATGCGAGCGCACAGCCAACGCGGCAGACCCATCAGGCGCGACAGACGAACCAGGCGTCGCTCAGACTCATCTACATCGGACGCCGTGGCAAAGTCCTCAACATTGTCCGCAACCTTATGCAGCACGGCATTGGCCAAGCCAGCGGCGGACTTAGCGCCGCAGCGAACCAGCTCAACACCCTGACTTACAGCAACGCGCCCAGGCGTATGTAAATAGAGCATCTCGAAAGCCGAGATACGAAGCGCCATGCGAACACGCGGCGCAACCTTTTTAGGCTTATCGAGAAACTGGTCGAGCAGCTCGTCCAAAATGCCCTGCGTCGCGGCAACACCAAGTGCCAAGCGGGCGGCAAAAGCGGAATCGCGCTGGTCAATAGCCTTGGCAGATGCGCGAGAGGACAGCACGTCACGCGCATACATGCCGCGGCGATCGGCCTCCATCAGCACATCGAGCGCAAGCTTGCGCGCGGGAGAAAGCTTGCTCATGACAAAACACCCCACGAAAGATCGACGCCCTGCAGGCCAGCAGCCCAAGCAGAAGCGGCCATAGCACGCTTGCCATCGGGCTTAACCTCGAACAACTCAACCGTGCCATCGGAAAGACCCAGGTAAACACGCTTGGCCTTAACGAGAACCTGGCCCTTGCCAAGCGAAACATTGGCCAGCGCAGCATCGAGCACGCGCACGGTCTTGCCGGCAATCACGCAACGAGCAGGCGCGGTATCGGACGAAGCGAGCACATGACGCACGCAATCGAGCGCAGCCATCTGCGGATCCAGACGCATCTCCAGCTTGGAAATCTTGGCAGCATGAGTGACGAGCGACTCATCCTGCTCAGTCCACACGGCGGTGCCATCGGCAAGAGAAGGAAGCGTATCGGCAAGCAGTTTGCCGCCAAGCTCACCAAGCTCCATGGTCAGCGCCTCAGCATGCTTACCGGCAACCGACGTGGAAGCCTGAGCACAATAAGCACCAGTATCCACGCCATGCCCAATGCGCATGATAGAAACGCCAGCAACCTCGTCACCAGCGAGAATCGCACGCTGAATAGGAGCAGCCCCACGCCAACGAGGCAGCAAAGACGCATGAACATTCACAATACCGAGCGGCGCCATATGCAGAACCTCATCGGGCAAAATGCAACCATAAGCAGCCACACAGAAAATGTCAGCCTGGGCAGCTTGAAGCGCCTCAACAACCTCAGGCGTCATACGATTAGCCTCAATGACCGGCAACCCCAGCTCAAGCGCCTTAGCCTTAACAGGAGACGGCTCCAGCTTCTTACCACGCCCACGAACAGCCTCAGGACGAGTAACAACAAGCGCAATCTCATTCCCAGCCTCAACAAGCGAAGTCAACGAAGGCACAGCAAAATCAGGCGTACCCATAAACACAATACGCATAAAGAACGTCTCCCCTCAACCAAAGCCGAGACGGCTACAAATAACAGCGGAAAGCCAAGTACCCAGCCCATCCGCAATAACAATTCAACAAGAACAAATATACCCAAAAACAAAGAAAGAGCCGCATAAAAGCAGCCCTCTCAACAAAGCACCTATCAGCGAAGACGCCCTTCCCTGGCCCGACGGCACCCGGGCGAACCGAGCCAGAACAACGCAGTCCCCGGTGCTGAGCGCCCACATATCGTCCCGCGCGCAGTTTCGCAGCAAAGCGAGAATGTTTGAGCACGGGATGATATGTGGGCGCTCAGCACCGGGGACGGTGGGACCTATTCCGTCTCGCCCGGTCGAGCGCCGCGGGCCAGGGCGTCCTGGTACTCCTTGACTGCCTTGAGCCTCTGCATGGGCTTAAGGCGCTCGAACATGGTGTTGCCGTGCAGGTGATCGATCTCGTGCTGCAGGCAAACACAGAACAGGTCGCCCGTGGCCTCGTAGCGAATCAGGTTGGCGTCCAAGTCGTACGCCTCGACGACGACATGGTCGGGACGCTCGATCTCGCAGCTAATACCAGGAATGGAAAGGCAGCCCTCGCTAAACGGCACCAGATGGTCGCTCTGCTCCACAATCACGGGATTGATGAGCACGTACGGGTCGTAGTCGTTTTTGTCGCTGTAGTCGCAGTCGATGGTGACGAGCTGAATGAGCTCGCCGATCTGCGGGGCAGCCAGGCCGCAGCCGCCGTTCTCGAACATCATCTTCTTCATCTTCTCGGCAAGCGTCTCGATCGCCGGGGTGATCTCCTCGATGACGGCGCACTCCTGGCGCAGACGAGGGTCGGGCGACAGTACGATTCCGTTGGCTTCCATGGCCATCCT
>USLO01000068.1 GCA_900555515.1 uncultured Collinsella sp. | reverse complement strand
TCGGCGATCTCGGCGAGCACGCTTGTGGGCAGTGCGGCCGGGCCAGCTGAGAAGTTGTGCACACGTGCCATCTTCTATTTCCCCCTCGTAGTCGTTTGAACGTTCGGGATACTTTAGCACAGTGCAGCGTCAGGCGCGACCGCATCACAGCAAAACCCGAGTGCGCCGCTATGATTTACAGGATGGTTACATGGGGGAGAGGTGACCTTACTCCTCAGGCAAATCCAAATCTGCGAGCGAAGGCATGAGGTTCTCTAGGCGCTTGATCTCTTCGCCGCAAATTAGCTACCTCCTGCCCGCTACGACGCCAGTGTGGCAATGACGGCTTCGTCGCCGGCGTATATTAGGGTGTTGCCATCGGGAATGATCGTTTGGCCGTCGCGCTTGAGCATCACCACAATAAACGGATGCTTGCCTTGCGGCACGTCGCGCAGGCGCTGGCCGGCCAGGCGACCGTGGGGCGTCACGGTGACCTCGCGCAGCGTAACCTCGGCACGCTCTTCAAACGTCGGCGCGGCCATAACCAGAAGGTCTCCTTCCTCAATTACGGTATCGCCGTTGGGCAGCACCGGGTGCGCACCGTCGCGCAGCACCAAGACAACCAGCATGTCCGTCGCGCTGCCAATATCGGCGAGCGAGCGACCGGCAAACGGGTGGCCCGCACCCACCTTGAGCTTAACGAACGACATGCCGTCCTCGTCGCGGTAATCGTTAAACGTTCGGCGCACGTCGCCGGCCGCATCGATCATGTCGAGCTTTTTCGCCACCGCCGGCAGCAGTGAGCCCTGCACCACAATGCTCGAGACTGCAATCACAAACACCAGGTCAAACAGGTCGTGTCCACCGGGAACACCGGCCACCACAGTAAAGAGGCTAAACACGACCGAAGCCGCGCCGCGCAGGCCCGCCCAGCTTACGAGCGCAACCTGGCGAGGGTTCGTCCTAAACGGCGCCAGCAGCATGCCTACGGCGATGGGGCGGCTCGCAAAGAGCATAAACGCCATGAGTGCCAGGCCCGGTAGCAGCATTTGCGGCAGGCGTGCGGGTGTAACGAGCAGGCCCAGCAAAAAGAAGATGGTCATCTCTGCCATCTCGGTGAGGGTGTCAAAGAAGTGCGCCATCTCGACTTTGCCGGTGATGTCGCTGGCACCCAGCACAATGCCGGCCAGGTATACAGCCAAAAAGCCGTTGCCGCCCAGGTAGCTCGGCAGCGCGTAGGCGACGATGGCCACGGCGAACAAAAAGATGGTCTGCGCGTCCTTGGCCGTTGCGTGCGCGCGTTCAATCAGGCGGCCCGCCGCCCAGCCGATGGCAAGACCCAGGCCCGCGCCCAGGATAATCTGCTTGGCCAGCAGTGCGGGAATGTTGATGTCGCCGCCGGCCGCGAGTGTGGCGAGCACGGCGGTGAGCATGTAGGCGACGGGGTCGTTGGAGCCCGATTCGACCTCGAGCAGCGAGTCGGTGCCGCCCCTCAGCGAAAGGCTGTGCTCGCGCAGAACGCTAAAGACGCTGGCCGCGTCGGTGGACGCCACGACCGATCCCAGCAGCAGGCCGCCGATCCAGTCGAAACCCAGCACAAAGTGGGCGAATACGCCGGTGATGCCGGCAGTGATGACGACGCCGAGCGTGCTCAGCAGCACTGCAGGTATGGCGACGGGCTTGGCGCGGTCGATGTTGGTGTTAAAGCCGCCGTAGAACATGATGAACAGCAGCGCCGTGCTGCAGACGGTTTCGGTGAGTGCGTAGTCGCTAAAGTCGATGTGCGCCGGGCCGTTGACGCCCAACAGCATGCCGAGCGCGATAAAGATGAGCAGGGTGGGGAAGGGGAGTTTTTTGCCGACGGGTTTGATGGTCAGGCACAAAATGATGACGAGGCCGATAAAGAGAAGGATCTGGTTCATGGATGGTGTCCGCTCCTGGGTGGTTGGCGTGGCACGGTCAGTTGTCTGCGGTTATTTGTACCCAAAGATGGTGGGTTTATGGGGTTGGGTTGCGGGCATGCGCGATATCGTCATAGACGGCTGCCGTCTTTGCCTCTGCTCAGAAACCCTTTCCAGCTTTATTGCAACGGAGTACAATGGGTAACGTTTAAGTTCAACTTGAAGTTTTAGTTGCGGCGCCGGGCTTCGGCCGCAATGCAAGGAGAGGCGTACCATGGCGATCTATGTGACATCTGATGCTCACGGGCACGTGCGTGCGCTTGACGAGGCCCTGTCTAAGATCTCGTTGATGTCCGACGACACGCTGTACGTGCTGGGCGACATGATCGATCGCGGGCCCGATCCGGTCGGCGTTATTAAGCTCGTGCGCTCGCTGCCCAACGCCCGCGTGCTCAAGGGCAATCACGAGCAGATCATGCTCGATGCCATCATCGGCCAGGATCCGCTCGATGCCGAGACCTGGGATATCAACGGTGGCTGGACGACGCGCGAGCAGCTCAACGACATGGAATTTGAGGCATACGAGGAGCTCGTGCGATGGATGGCCGCGCTGCCGCTCTACGCGGTGGCCGAGACCGAGGAGCGCCCGTATCTGCTGGTGCATGCTGGAATCGAGATGAAGGCGGCGCGCGCGTTTTTGCTTGAGCATGGCGTCGATTGTGCCGATGGCGTTGGAGCGGTGGGTGCCGATTGCGAGCTGCTGCAGCAGATGCTCGCGGTGCAGTCGTCCGATGACCTGCTGTGGATTCGTCACGGCTATTGGGATGTGCCGACCGGGCTGCTTTCTGCCGAGGGCAAGGGTCCGGTCGTGGTGAGCGGTCACACGCCAACGGTGTCGCTCGGGCGTTATTGCGAGGTCGGTGGTCTTGCGGGGCTCGATGAGGAGTCGGGCCGCGGGCAGATTGTGCGCCTGGGCGGCGAGGATGCCGCCGGTGTGCCCGATCGCATCGACATCGACTGCGCTGCCGCCACCGGCTCCGAGTTCGGTCGCGTGGGCATCCTGCGGCTCGATGATGGGGCGGAGTTCTACGCGAACATCAACCCGGGCGAATAACCTTGTTCCGCCGATCTACCGTAGCTAATTTGGGACGGGGCTTTTTTGACTACTTTCGGAGAGTAGCGCCTTCTTGCTCGGTAAGCGCTAGAAATGAGGAGCGTCTGCGTCCTCGACAGCGCGAAAATGCTCGAAAAACCGTCGCAGCGGAGTCAAACGACGTCGCGGCGGTTCTTTTTTGGCTGCCCGCTGGCTAAGTGAGTAGACTTTTTTGGAAATGCCGAGCACCCAACATATTTGCCTCAATAAAACCGCAGGTCACAGACTTGTGCTCTGTTGGTGTGGTCGGGGATTCGGTAAAAGTCTACTCACTTAGTTTTGCGTGATGAATATTGTCCGCAACGAGACCCCAGACGGGGTGATTCCATCGCAAATTCCGGTGACCGGGCAGCTAATTAGGCGCCGTATGGGTTGCGGTCGCGTTCGATGCGTTGGCGGATGTGGGCGTACTCGATTATCAGCAGCACCAGGAGTAGGACCATGATGGCTAGGTAGCTCACCACAGCGCCCATCAGACCCAGCAGCTTAATCAGGATCACCGGCAGCACCACGCTTACGGCGAAGCAAATCAGGTAGATCTTGGTGACGTCGCCGGCATGGCGCAGCACCGTGATGATGGCGTAGATAAAGTCGATGGCCGCGGTGACGCCGCCGGCGACGACCATCAGCAACGCCAGCGTACGGTAGCGCTCAAAGCTGAGGCCGTACATAAAGCTCATGAGGGGAATACCGGGACCTGCCATAAATGCGGCGCACACGCCGGTGATGACCACGATCAGCGCCATAACGGCAACAATAATCAGGTCAAAGCGATGACGCTTGCGAGGATTAGCCCAAATGCTCGACAAGCGCAGGAGCTGCGGTTTATAGACAAATCCAATGCTCAGCAGAATAGCCTGAGCCGGAAAAAACAGGGCATTAAAGTACAGCTGGTATTTGTAGGCCAGTGTGCCTTCCATTACAAACTTGGGCATGCTCTCGATAAGGTTGAACAGGAACAATGCACCAAAGAGCGGAGCGCACTGGACAAACAGGTGGCCGACCTCGCGCAGGCTCACGCGGCGCGATTTTTCGGTCTCGAGCAGGGCGAGCGGCGCGGTGACCAGCACGAGCGAGGCGATCGCGGCGATGCCCATGGCCATGGCCGCGATGGGCATGCTACGCGTGAAGAACAGCGCCACGCTGAAGACCGCGATGACGCCGACGGAGCGTAGCGTTTGGCTCATTCCAGCCAAGTAGAGCTTGTCGGCCTGCTGCAGGCGGCCTTCGTACACGTCGGCGACGCCGTCGATGACCTTATACAGGTAGACGCCCAGGCCGATCGTCGCCATCTGCGCGTCATAGCCGCGGGCGCTGCTATACATGAGGCCGCAGCCTAGGGCGAGCGCTCCGCAGATCCAACGATTGAGCTGGTAGGAGGCAAAGGACGTCTTTTCGTCGATGTCTGAGACCTGGAAATTGCGCACGCCGTAGTTGCACGCGATCATGATGAGCGTGCCGGTGACAAAGGCGATGGAGAATTTGCCTGCTTCTTCGGCGCCCACGAGCTGCGTAGACACGATGGTGAGCAACGGAAACGCCAGGCCCCACACGGCGGTGCCGAGGGTGTTCCAAAGATAGTCGCGGCTGGTGGCGTGCTCCTCGTATTCCGCTTCCTGCATGGAGAAGCCGCCGCCGTAGACGGCGCCGAGCAGACGGTTCCACCAAGCGTTGACCATGCGGCGGACGGGGCCGGGCTCCCGATCGCGTTCGCGCCGGCGACGTGTGGCTTGGCTGCTATCGGGTCCGCCGGCGTTGCGCTGGCTCAGCTCCTGGATGCGCGCGAGCTCTTCGGCCGTGTGGGAGGCGGGGAACAGGCCGTTCTCGATGCGGCCGCCCTGGGCCTTCGCGGCGCCGTCTTTCGATGCAGCGGGGTTGGAGATGCCGTTACGGCGGGCGATGGCGCGGCGAATGCTATCGAGGGGCGTGATGCTCAAAGCGGGGTCCTTTCTATTGCTGCGCTCTAGTATAGACGCGACGGTGTTCGTTCGTGTTTTTGAACGGATTGTTCAATAATTTCGGCGGGCGGCTGAAATTTGTCGGTAAACGTGCGGTATCCTGTTGAAGTTTTGTGACACCCCCGATGCCGCCCACGCGGTACCAAGGAGCTTCTACCTATGGACGTCGCCGCATTCTTACTGGCTCTTGTGCCGATTATTTGGCTGGTCGTGATGCTGCTGTGCTTTAAATGGCCAGCTTGGAAGGCCGCTATCGGATCGTTTGTCCTTTCGTGCTTGCTTGCCTTCGCATGGTGGCACCTGCCGGCAGCGCAGATCGCGACCGCCTCGCTCGAAGGTTTTTTGATGGCTCTGTGGCCCATCGTCCTGGTGATCATCGCCGCGGTGTTCACGTATAACCTGTGCGTTCGTACGGGCGCCATGGACGTGATCGGCAGCATGATCACCTCCATCAGCAGCGACCGCCGTCTGCTGGCGCTGCTCGTGGCTTGGTGCTTCGGTGGCTTTATGGAGGGCATGGCCGGCTTCGGTACCGCTGTCGCCATTCCCGCCGGCATGCTCGCGGGCCTGGGCTTTGAGGCCGTGCCTGCCGTGCTCATCTGCCTGCTGGCCAACGGCGTGCCCACGCCCTACGGCTCCATCGGCATCCCCACGGTGTCCGTTGCCGACCTGGTGGGTTTGGATTCCCTTCACCTAGCGACCGTTCAGCTGGTGCAGCTCGCACCGTTCTTTGTGGTGATGCCGCTATTTATTGTGCTGGTTGCGGGCCGTGTTGCCGATGACCAGGGCAATGCCGCGAGTGTGGGCGAGCGTCTGCACGGTGTTGCCGGCGTGGCGTTGCTCTCCGGCGTTTCGTTTGTCGGCGCGGCTCTGGTCGTTGCCATGTTTGTGGGCCCCGAGCTGGCCGTGGTCGTAGGATCCATCGTTTCGCTCGCGCTGACAGCTGCGCTTGCCATGCGTGCCGAGAAGTCGGGGCATCTGGACGCACGCTTTCACATGAATATCGAGGCGGGGGAGAAGCTCACCGTTAAGTCGGCGCTTTCGGCTTGGTCGTGCTTCATCCTGATCTTTGTGTTGCTGCTGGGCACGTCTAATCTGGTGCCCGCTGTACATGCTGCGCTCGCGCCGTTTGCGAGCCATGTGCAGGTGTATTGCGGTGAGAATCCCGGTATGCTTACGTTTTCGTGGATCAACACGCCAGGCGTCTGGATTTTCCTGGCGGCGTTTGTCGGCGGTGCCATTCAGGGCGCTTCGCCGCGCATGATGGGCGAGGTGCTGGCCGCGACTGTGAAGCAGATGACACCGACGGTGATCACGATGCTTTCGGTACTGGGCTGCGCCAAGGTGATGGGCTATGCCGGCATGATTTCGTCGATCAGTGCGTTTTGCATTGCGGTCGCCGGCGGTCTCTACCCGATTCTGGCTCCGTGGATCGGCGCAGTCGGTGCGTTCGTGACCGGCTCGGGTACGTCCTCGGGCATGCTGTTTGGTCCCATTCAGAGCCAGGCCGCCACTGCGCTGGGTGTGAGCGACTACTGGATGGTCGCATTGAACGCCCTGGGCGTCGCCGCCGGTAAGATGATCTCGCCGCAGACCCTCGCCATTGGTCTTGCCGCCGTGCACGTGCGCGGTAAGGATGCCGAACTCCTGGGCGCGGTGCTGCCCTACGCTGCCGGCATGCTGGTCCTGATGAGCGCCATAGCCATGCTTGGCCAAGGCCTGCCGCTGTAGTCGGCACTTAGGGACGTTCCTTATGTGCCGGCACTTTGGGAACGTCCCTAATGCCGGCATCCGGGGACATTCCTTGAATGTTGCCTGTTCAAGATCAAGAGTGTCCCCAATGACTAGTCGTTTAAAAGCGTCCCCAATGACTAGGCCGCTTGCCTGCGATTTTTGACCGTTGGGCGGGCTTGCCGCCCTTGCCGCAAAAACGTTTTTGCATATCGGGTACAACAGGCTTTACGTGAGTAAAGTGCGCGTCGCGTCAACGTGTCGCGTTTTTAAAGGAGGCCCCATGCCTGGTGTTACCCCTGCAGAAGTTCTGTCCAACTTTGGTATTACGCTCGTTGAAGATCCCGCCGAGAATCAACCCCGTCTGCTGGTGGACCTGCCGGCGGCAGAGCTTGTCGAGCACGCTATTCGTCGCAAAGAGGGCCGTATGGCATCCAACGGCGCGCTGGTGATCGAGACGGGGGAGCGTACCGGACGTTCGCCCAACGACCGCTTTATCGTTGACACCCCCGATGTCCACGACAAGATTGCCTGGGGCGCCGTCAACCGCCCGCTGTCCGTCGAAAGCTACGAGGTCATCAAAGCCGGCATCGTCGACTATCTCAACGAGCGCGATGTGTTCGTCACCCGCGGCATGGCCGGCGCCGACCGCAACCACACGCGCCGCCTGCTCGTCGCCTGCGAGCGTGCCAGCCAGGCGCTCTTCATTAAGCAGATGCTCGCCCGCCCGCTCGCCCGCGAAATCGCGCGCACCGGCGAGCCGGACTTCTGCGTGCTCGCCGCGCCGGGCTACCAATGCGACCCTGCCATCAAGGGCCTCAACTCCAGCGCCGCCGTGGTCATCAACTTCCAGGAGCGCGTGATTTTGGTCGCGGGTACCGGCTACTCCGGCGAGATCAAAAAGTCCATCTTCAGCGTTATGAACTATCTGCTGCCCGTCGAGGACGACGTGCTGCCCATGCACTGCTCGGCCAGCATGGATCCCGTCACGCACGAGACCGCCGTGTTCTTTGGCCTGTCCGGCACCGGCAAGACCACGCTTTCGGCCAATCCCACGCGCCTGCTGATTGGCGACGACGAGCACGGCTGGTCCGACATGGGCATCTTTAACATCGAGGGCGGCTGCTACGCCAAATGCGAGGGCCTGGACGCCTTCCACGAGCCCGAGATCTTCAACGCTGTCCGCTTTGGCGCGATCTGCGAAAACGTGGTGCTCGACGAGAACCGCAAGCCCAACTACGACGACATCTCGATCACGCATAACACGCGCGTGGCCTATCCCGTGGAGCACATTCCTAACGCGTGGACTAAGGGCATGGGCACCACTCCGAGTGTCGTGCTGTTCCTGACTTGCGACGCTTTTGGCGTGCTGCCGCCCATCTCACGCCTGACGGCCGACGCCGCCATGTACCACTTTGTGACGGGCTTTACGGCTAAGATTCCCGGCACCGAGGTCGGCGTCACCGAGCCCACGCCCACGTTCTCTTCGCTGTTCGGCGAGCCGTTTATGCCGCTCGACCCCATGGTTTACGCCAAGATGCTCGGCGAGCGCATTGCAGACGGCCGCACGCGTGTGTACCTGGTCAACACCGGCTGGATCGGCGGCGGCTACGGCGTGGGTCATCGCATCGAGCTGGCCTACACGCGCTCGCTGGTCGCGCGCGCCCTCGACGGCACCATTGAGGACAGCGAGTTCGTGCACGACGACATCTTTAACGTCGACATTCCCACGACGTGCCACGGCGTGCCCGATGGCATCCTGGTGCCGCGCCAATACTGGCAGAGCACCGCGCGCTACGACGAGGCCGCGCACAACCTGGCGGTGATGTTCGAGGAGAACTTCGAGAAGAAGTACTCGCACCTGCCCGAGTCCGTCAAAGCCGCCGGCCCGCACGCCCA
>USLO01000067.1 GCA_900555515.1 uncultured Collinsella sp. | reverse complement strand
CGCGTAAGCTACGGCGAGGCCCTCGTCGAGCTCGCCAACGAGCACGATGACTTTGTGGTCCTCGACGCCGACCTGGCTGCCGCCACGCAGACCGGCAAGTTCAAGGCAGCCTGCCCCGACCGCTTCTTCGATGTGGGCATTGCCGAGAGCAACCTGATGGGCGTCGCCGCCGGTATCGCGACCACCGGCCGCGTTGCCTTCGCGAGCACCTTTGCCATGTTCGCTGCCGGCCGCGCCTTTGAGCAGGTCCGCAACTCCATCGGCTACCCGCACCTCAACGTTAAGATCGGTGCCACGCACGCCGGCATCTCGGTGGGCGAGGACGGCGCCACGCACCAGTGCTGCGAAGATATCGCCCTCATGCGCGTCATCCCCGGCATGACCGTGATTGTTCCCGCCGACGACGTCGAGGCCCGCGCCGTGACGCGCGCCGCCTACGAGTGCGACGGCCCCGTATACATGCGCTTTGCCCGTCTGGCCTCGCCGGTTATCAACGATCCCGAGACCTACAAGTTCGAGGTGGGCAAGGGCATCGTCATGCGCGAGGGTGCTGACGTGACCATCATCGCCTGCGGCCTGATGGTCGGCGAGGCACTCGAGGCCGCTGAGCAGCTTGTTGCCGAGGGCATCGATGCCGAGGTCATCAACATGCACACCATCAAGCCCATCGATGCCGACCTGATCGTCAAGAGCGCCACTAAGACCGGCCACGTCGTGACCGTCGAGGAGCACTCCGTGATCGGTGGCCTGGGCAGCGCCGTTGCCGATGTCCTGTGCGAGCAGTGCCCGACGCCGCTTAAGAAGATTGGCGTCAACGACACCTTCGGCGAGTCCGGCCCGGGTGCCGAGCTCCTGCACAAGTACGGCCTGGACGCCGCCAACATCGTGGCGACCACCAAGGAGTTCTTGGCATAAGGCAAGGCGGATCTCAAGGACTGCTTCGCCAGAACTATAAAACTGCTTCGCCAGTACTATGGAAACCCGGCAGGGGCGCTCTCTTGGAGAGCGCCCCTGTTTCAGTTGCGGTGAAATAAGGACTGTTTTGCCAGCTTAAAGGCTCAACAGTCCCTATTTCACCGCAACTTATGAAGACGCCCCTCAAGCACGGTCCCATCAGGGAAAAGGGCATATATCGGCAAAGCGCAATTCAGACAACCCACGAGCGCGGCGCTGCTGCACCCAAGCAAAACGCAGCGACCCCTTAGTTATCGCAGGCCGGGCACAGGGTTACTCTCCAAATCTTTCCGCAGGACGGAGGAGCCCCCGCCGCGCGAAGCGCGCAGCGGGGGCTCCGACACGTCCGAGGACGATTTGGAGAGTAACCCTGTGCCCGGCCGACGGGATCCCTAAGCACGCCATGCTTCTTATGTGCAGCAAAGCTAATGCTGCTAAAATACAAAGCGCTCATGTAGTTTAAACGCACGACGATAAGGAGCACCAGTGGGTAACCACTTCCGTACCTCCGGTGCGGGCGATGATGCCCCCAAGACGCAGGCAGGCGTCCAGGGCAGTCGTTTCGCCACTCCGGATTCAGAGGGCCAGCCTGTTGCTCAGGCCCCCGCTCAGCCGGCAGATCAGGCACAGCCGGCATCCGATCCCTTTGCCTACAATCCCAACAGCGATGTCGCGCTTTCCGGCACGGCGGGTTTTGAGCCCGTTCAGGTCGTGACCGCTCGTGTGGAGCAGCCTCAGGCTGGTGCCGCCACGCCGCAGCCTACCATGGCCGGCATTCCCGACCCCTTGGCCCCTGCGACGCCGGTTCCTCAGCCTGCGCAGTCAGGTCTCTTTGCCGCTATTCCCGACCCCACGCAGCCTGCTGCCCCGGTGGTCGAGAGCGATCAGGCGGCCGAGGTCGCAAGTCTCGATAACGCGCTCAACAACCCCGATTTTACGTCGGTGTTTGCGCCCATCGATCCGCAGGCCAGCCGCAAGAAGATGGCCAAGCAGGCCGGTGTCGAGCCCGTTATCCTTATGGAGCATGTCACCAAGATCTATCCGGCACAGCCCAACAAGCCTGCACTCGACGACATCAACATCGAGATCTATCCGGGCGAGTTCGTCTTCCTGGTCGGTCACTCCGGTTCGGGTAAGACCACGCTGCTGTCGACGCTCAACCGCGACGTCAAGCCGACGAGCGGCCGCATCCTGGTTGCCGGTCAGGACCTCATGAAGATCAAGAACCGCAAGGTTCCGTTCCTGCGCCGCCAGATTGGCGCCGTGTTCCAGGACTTTAAGCTTCTGCCGCAAAAGACCGCCTACGAAAACGTGGCGTTTGCCCTGCAGTGCATCGGCAAGCCCAAGGGCGTCATTCGCAGCCAGGTGCCCGAGGTGCTGCGTCTGGTCGGCCTGGCCGATCAGATGGACTCGCTGCCCGACCAGCTTTCCGGTGGCGAGCAGCAGCGCGTTGCCGTCGCCCGCGCTATGGTCAACCGTCCGCCGCTGCTGATCTGCGACGAGCCGACGGGCAACCTCGACCCGGCGATCTCGCTGGGCATCATGAAGCTGCTCGAGCGTATTAACCGCACCGGCACCACCGTGATCGTCGCCACGCACGACCGCGAGATGGTCGATAGCATGCACCGTCGCGTGATCGCCCTCGAGGGCGGCCACGTCATCCGCGACCAGGAGAGGGGAGGTTACGGCAACTATGGCACCAACTAACGTGGGCTACTCCTTCAAAGAGGCAATCAGCCACTTCTTCCGTAACTGGACTACCTCGCTCGGCGCCGTCATCACGATCTTCCTTTCGCTGTTTATCATCGGCCTGTTCATCATGGGCTCTGCGATGCTGAACTCCGTGATCGGCACCGTCGAGGATCAGGTTGTCATCAACGCGTTCATTAGCGATGACGCCGATCAGGCTGATGTTCAGGCTTTTGAGGCCGAGCTTAAGACGTGGAATAACGTCAAGTCCGTGACCTATAAGGACAAGGACGACGCGCTGGCCGAGTATACGAGCAAGATGTCGGGCAACGCCGACGCCACCATGAGCGCGCTCGACGGCCAGAACCCGCTGCCCGCCTCGTTTGCGATTGAGATGGACGATCCGTCTCAGGTCGAGAGCACGGCCAAGAAGCTCAAGAAGGATGCCGATTTCCAGAAGATCGCGGATGACGGCGACGTCAACGCGAGCGTGCTGTACGGCCAGGAGGAAGTGAGCCGCCTGTTCCAGGTGACCAACTACATCCGCATCGCCGCCGTGGTGCTCGTTGGCCTTCTGACCTTTATCGCATTCATCTTCATCAACAACACGATTCGCCTGTCCATCACGGCGCGTCGTCGTGAGATTGCGATTATGCGTCTGGTCGGCGCCAGCAACGGCTTCATTCGTGGCCCGTTTATCACCGAGGGCGTGCTGCAGGCCATTTTGGGCTCGCTGCTTTCCATCGGCGTTCTGGAGCTGCTGCGCAATCTGATGATTCCGCGTCTGCAGGAGAGCATCGGCTGGATGTCGTTTGCCCTGCCGATGCAGTACTACCTGGTGACCTATGCTGCGCTGATTCTGGTCGGCGTGATTATCGGTCTCTTTGGTTCTGCCATCGCCATGCGCCGCTACCTGCGCGTGTAGGCATGCCTGGAATTCATCCCTTCCAACGGGTCGTCTCTTATGGGGCGGCCCGTTTTTTGATCCCTAGGGGACGGCAGGATGGCGAATCATTTGGGTAGACTCTTTGGAGTCGGCAATCGATAGTTAGGAGGCGCCATGGGGCGCAATAACAAGCATAAGCGTGGAGCTCGCAATAAGCGCGGGCCGGTGCGCAGCGAACGCCGTCCGAGCCTGACCGGGCGCGTGCAGCTCCATGAGCACAGTGCCTATGTCATAACCGAGAATGGCGACTACAAGGTCATGGGCCGTGGCAAGCGCGAGATTATGGATGGCGATACCGTTGCCGTGAGCATTAAGAACAGCCCGCACGGTGAGCGGCGCGCCGTGATCGAAGGCGTGGTTGAGCGCGCAGCCATAAGCGTGGTGGGCACGTACCAGACCGCCGGTCCGCTCGGTGTGATTGAGCCGCTCGATTCGCGTCTGAAGGCCGACTTCTTCATTTTGCCCGAGGATACCTCGGCGGATCGTCTGGGTGTCCACCCGGGTGATGCCGTTGTCGCGCGCATTTTGACCTACCCGACGCGACTGGAATCGGGCACCGTGACGATCGAACGCCGCATTGGCGGAGATGACGCGCCCGATTTGGGCGTTCAATATGTGATGGCGCGTTACGGCTATACCGATAGCTATCCCGAGGCCGCGCTGGACGAGGCCGAGGGGCTTTCGCTCGATGTGTCCGCGGCGCTTAAGGACCCGCTCCGCCGCGATCTGCGCGACCGCTTTGTCATCACGATCGACCCGGTCGACGCGCGCGACTTTGACGATGCCATTTCGTTGGAGCGCACGCCCGAGGGTGGCTACAAGCTGGGTGTGCATATCGCCGACGTTTCACACTATGTGGCTTGGGACGGGCATATCGATCTTGAGGCTCGCCATCGTACGACATCGGTGTATCTGGCCGATCGCGTGCTTCCCATGCTGCCCGAACGCCTGTCCAATGACCTGTGCTCGCTTCGCCCTGACGAGGACCGTCTTGCGTTTACCGTCGATATCGAGCTCGATGCGCAGGGTCGCGTGCGGCATTACGATCCGTACCCCAGCGTGATTCGCTCGCGTGTGCGTATGGACTATGACGGCGTCGAGGCGCTGCTGGTGCGTGCCGGCGCGGTTGAGTATTCGGTGCTGGAGGGCGCGGCCGAGGATGTTGCGGCTGCCGAGACCTCGCGCGAGGAAGCGCTTGAGCGCGGTCTTGCGTGCGAGGAGGCCGCCCGCGGCTACAACGTCGACCTCGGCGATTTCCTTGTCGCCGCCAACGAACTCGCCGAACTCCGCCGTCGTATTCGTCGCGCCCGCGGCTCAGTCGATTTTGACACGGCCGAGATTCGTGCTCTGTTGGATGAGGACGGAGTACCCGTGCAGATTGTGGCGCGTGAGCGTTCGTGTGCCACGTCGCTTATCGAGGAGGCCATGCTGCTCGCCAACGAGTGCGTTGCAGAGTGGCTGGCAGACCGTGATGTCGAGGCCTGCTATCGCGTGCATGAGGATCCGAGCCCCGATAGCCTGCACGGTGCCGCCGTTGCGCTGGCGCAGCTAGGCATCATCGACGATTGCCGTGCTGCCGGTATTGCCCTGGGGAGCCCCGATGAACTGCAGGCTGCAGTTGATGCTGCCGCCGGTACGGCCAGCGCACCGCTCGTTAACACGTTGCTTCTGCGCAGCATGCAGCGCGCGCTGTACAAGCCGCGCAACGAGGGTCACTTTGCGCTCGCCGCGCCGTGCTACTGTCACTTTACGAGTCCCATCCGTCGCTACCCCGATCTGGTGCTGCACCGCGTGCTCAAACTGCAGTTGGCCTATGAGCGGCTTGGCGGCAAGGACGCCTTGGTGCGCACGCCGCGGCTGATCGGCAAGGGGCGCGAGTCGCTGCCGCGCATTCTGCCGCAGATCTGCCGCGCATGCAGCGATGCCGAGCGCGCGGCAGATGCCGCCAGCCATGCGACGCAAAAGATCAAGATTGCCCAGTACTATGAGGACCGTCTGGGCGAGCGCTATGCCGGAACCGTCTCGTGGGTTAGCAGCATGGGCCTTTTTGTGCGCTTGGACCTAACACAGGTCGAGGGCCTGGTTTCAATTAAGAGCCTGGGCAACGAGTGGTTCGAGTTCGACGAGGACGCGCTTACGCTGACGGGCGCCGACACGGGGACTCGCTATGAACTGGGCCAGCGCGTGATTATCGAGGTCTCGCGCGTCAATACCACGCGTGGGCACTTGGACTTTAAGCTTATCCATTAGCCAAATCCCGACTGATGGTGGGGGAGCGGAGGGCGGCCTTTCGGGACCGCCCTTCGCATTTGAATCATGGCTACCTTGCCGTCTGCTCGGCCGCCCGCTTACCTGCTATTTGAGAGGTAAAACCTACCAAAATAAACCTGTCCCTTTTGGCAGGTTTACAAGAAAGCGGGGATGAGATGGCGACGGTGTACGGTTATGCGCGGGTGAGTTCGCGCGATCAGAACCTTAATCGGCAGCTGGATGCGCTGGGCGCCTATGGCGTGGGCTCGGCGAATATTTATGCCGACCATGCGAGCGGCAAGGACTTCGATCGACCGCGTTATCGCGAGCTGCTGCACGTCCTGGGAGACGGGGACGTACTGGTGGTGCTTTCTATCGACCGACTTGGCCGTAATTACTCCGAGATTCTTGAGGAATGGCGACGCATTACCAAGGAGCTCGGGGTTGCCATTGTGGTGTTGGACATGCCATTGCTTGACACGCGCGTCAGGGCCAGCGGCGCGCCGGATGTGACCAACACCCTGATTGCCGATATTGTGCTGCAACTGCTGAGCTACGTGGCGCAGGTGGAGCGCGAGAATATCCATCGGCGCCAGGCGGAGGGGATTGCAGCGGCGCGAGCGCGAGGGGTCCGTTTCGGTCGACCTCGCAAGCCGTGCCCTCCTCAGTTTGAGCTGGTGCGCGATAGCTATGAGGCAGGCGATATTACCCGCAGCCAGGCAGCAAAATGCCTGGGCGTGTGCGTGGGGACGTTCGATCGCTGGATGCGCGAGGCGGGGTAGGGGTTTGCGTCGCTTTGTCGCTTCCTGTTGCGATTCAAATTTTGATACGGCGACGATGCCATTTTGGGCTACACTCGCTGATATTCAAATAAAGGAGGTTGACCCTTGGCGCGCGTAAAACAAATAATCGGATGGACCGCGATCGTTCTGTTCGTTGCAACGCTGGCGGTCATCTGGGTGCTGACGGAGCAAAATGCGGTGGAGACGTCGTTGCTGAGCGAGTCCACCGCGCGTGTGGTGGAGGGTCAGGCTACGGGCGTTCAGGCTGCCGATGCCACGGGTGAAGTCCAGACGGAGAACGGAATGACCGGGGGCGCCGATTCGGCTGCCTCGAATGTCCGGTCTGGCCGACTTGCTTCCATTCGCATGTGGGTGGGCACAAACGTCCGTCGCGTTGCCCATACCGTAGAATTTTTCTTCGTCGGGTTGTTCGCCTCGGTGGTCGTGGTTTGCCTTTCCAGGCGTCCGTGGAGCGTATGCTCCCGTTGCGTGCCCGTATTGCTCTTTTGCGTCGCCTGCTCCGTTGGCGATCAGGTACATAAGATCTTTGTTCCCGGCAGGCATTTCGACGTTATCGATTTAGGATTCGATGCCGCGGGCTATGTCACCGCCATGCTGTTGGTATTGCTGGCAGCGGCGTTGGTGCGCCATGCGACTCGGCCGATCGGCGCCCATGCGAGGCGCTAGCCGGTAACAAACCCGTTTCTGATAATGCGACCTTGCTGAATTATTTTGTGTCGCGCGTATTTCCGAGCGGTCGGATTTGAGGGGCGAGCGGTAGAACGCTCGCCCTTTGTGCGCCACGATGCGGCACAATGTACCGCAAAAGCTGTTTGTATCCGGTACGAATCGTTCGTTGGTCTTTAATTCTTCTCAACGGAGGTGTTTGAGATGGCAAACGGATTGCTTTTGCGGCTTCGCGAGCGTGAGCTCAGCGCGAGCCCGGCGGAACGCAATGTCATCGCATATGTAAGCGCTCATCCGCACGAGGTGGTCGGGCTGTCCGTCCGCGGTCTTGCCGATGTCACGTTCTCCTCGCCCTCGAGCATTTTGCGCTTTTGCAAGCGTTTGGGTTTTGCGGGCTACAAGGAGTTCCAGCGCGAACTGATTGCCGAGCTGGCGCTCTTAGGTGACAAGAAAGACATAGCCCTCGAGGACATCTCCATGGATGACAGCGTCGAACGTATCGTGGGGAAGGTGATGAAAAGCAACGTGCGCACGATCGAGGCGACGGCGCGAACGCTCGATTACACCGTCTTGGAGCGATGCGCGGCCCGTCTTAAGCGGGCACGCGCGGTCAATCTGTTCGGTATTGGTGCTTCTCGTTTGGTCGCGCACGACCTGGCGCAAAAGCTCATGCGTGTCGACAAAGAGTGCCGTCTGTACGACGACTGGCATGATCAGCTCTTATGTGCCAAGAACATGCATGAGGGCGATATGGCAATCGCCTTTAGCTACTCGGGCTTGACGCAAGAGGTGCTGGACTGCACCGCCGAGGCTCAACGTCACAACTGTCCCGTTGTGGCCGTTACCAAAGTAGATGGATCATCCAAGCTTGCCACCATGGCCGATGCCGTGCTCGGCGTCGCCGCGAGTGAACCCTTGGTCCGCAGCGGTGCCATGGCTTCGCGTATGGCCCAGCTTATGGTTGTCGATGCCCTGTACGCTGCTTACGTTGCCAGCGACTACGAACGGGCGACGCATGTCATTAAGCAAAACTACATCGAGAAACAGGAAAGATGAGGTGAATGAAATGCTCGATTTAACAAAATTCACGACCGAACAGCGTAATCAAAGGTCAATGGACCTCGATACGATGACATCGCTGCAAATCGTCACGACGATGAACGATGAGGATCTTCGTGCCGTCCAGTCGGTCACGAAAGTGTTGCCCCAGGTTGCCACAGCAATCGACTGGGCTGCTGAGACACTCGAGCGCGGCGGGCGCGTCTTTTACATGGGCGCAGGCACCAGCGGCCGTCTGGGCGTACTCGACGCTTCGGAGTGTCCGCCCACGTTTGGCGTATCGCCCGATCTGGTCGTCGGGCTCATTGCCGGGGGCGAGACGGCGTTTATCAAGGCTGTCGAAGGTGCCGAAGACAGCGAGGAGCTTGGCGC
>USLO01000066.1 GCA_900555515.1 uncultured Collinsella sp. | reverse complement strand
CAACTGAGCTACAGGTCCATCGCGCAAGGGATATATTAGACGAGTCGTTACGCGCGCGTCAACAACTTTTTTGAAAATCTTTGGGAGGGGTGGTCGCTGGGCTGGCGAGATGGTTTTGGTTTGCTGCTCGGACAGTCCTGCGCAAGACGAAGGCCACATTAAGTGGCCTTCTTTGCGTGCGGAACTCGCGACAAACCAAAACCATCTCGCCAGCCCAGCGACCATGGGGTCCCAAGATTTTCAAAAAAGCGGTCGGCGCGCAGTGCGCCGACCGCCGATATATGGGGTCTGATATTTTCTACCAGCTAGCTCCTCTTACTCGTCTAGGAGATCTTCTGGCATGTCGTTGCCGTCGCCTAGGTCGACTGGGGCCTCTTCGGCGTCGGCTGCGGCCTCGGCGCCTTCGCCTTCGGGCTTCTCTTTGGCGGCCGTCATGCGGGCCACGGCGCAGATGCGGTCGTTGTCGTCGACGGTCATCATCTTGACGCCCTGGGTGGCGCGGCCAGTCTGGCTGATCTCGTCGGTCTTGACGCGAATGACCGTCGCGCCCTCCGTCACGATGAATAGCTCGTGCTGCGGGCCCACCGTCTTCATGGCCGCAAGGTTACCCTTACGCTCGGTCATTTGGATGGTGTAGACGCCCTGGCCGCCGCGATTCTGCTCCGGGTAGTCCGCAACCGGCGTGCGCTTGCCGTAGCCGCGCTCGGTGATGACGAACAGATCGCCGTTGCCGTTAGTGACTTCCATGCCCAGAACGCTCACGCCGTCCTTCATGCTAATGCCGCGAACGCCGCTGGTATCGCGGCCGGTGGCGCGCACCTGCTCCTCGGAGAACATGATCGCCTTGCCCGCGGTGGTGGCCAGGATAATCTTGTCGCCCTCGCGCACGCGGCGCACGTTCAGCAGCGCGTCGTCGTCGCGCAGGTTGATAGCGATCAGGCCGTCGCGACGGCTGCGGTCATATGCGCTCATCACGGTCTTCTTGACCATACCGCTCTTGGTGGCAAACATCAGGTACTCGTCGGCCGGGAACTCGCGGCAGCTGATGACGCTCGCGATCTTCTCGCCTTCCTCGAAGGGCAGCAGGTTGACGATCGCGGTACCGCGCGCTTGGCGCGTACCCACCGGCAGCTCGTGCACCTTCAGGCGATAGACCTTGCCCTTGCTCGAGAAGAACAGCACGTACTCGTGCGTGGACGCGATGAACATCTCGTCGATAACGTCGTCCTCTTTGAGGTTGACGCCCGATACGCCCTTGCCGCCGCGCTTCTGGGCGCGGTAGGCAGCCACCGGGATACGCTTAACGTAGCCGGTGTGGGTGATGGTCACGACCATGTCCTCGTCGGCGATGAGGTCCTCGACATCCAGGTCCTTCTCAACCTGGCTGATCTCGGTGCGGCGCTTGTCGCCAAACTTCTTGGAGATCTCGCGCATCTCTTCCTTGATGACGCCCAGGATCTTCTCCTCATGCGCCAGCAGGTCCTCGTAGTAGGCGATGGCGCGGCGCAGGCCGTCCAACTCTTCTTGGATCTTGTCACGCTCCAGGCCGGTCAGGCGGCGCAGCTTCATCTCGAGGATGGCCGTGGTCTGCTCGGGCGTAAAACCAAAGCGCTCGATCAGGCGGCTGCTGGCCTCGGAGTCGGTCTGCGAGGAGCGGATGATGCTAATGACCTCGTCGATATGGTCAAGGGCCATCAGGTAGCCCTCGAGGATATGGGCACGCGCCTGGGCCTTCTTAAGGTCGAAGCGGGTGCGGCGGGTAACGACGTCGACCTGGTGGTCGATGTAGTGCTGCAGCATCTCGCGCAGGCTCAGGCATTTGGGAACGCCGTTGACGAGCGCCAGGTTGTTGGCGCCAAAGGTCGTCTGCAGCGAGGTGTACTTATACAGGTTGTTGAGCACGACCTGCGGAATGACGCCCTTCTTGAGCTCGATGACCAGACGGATGCCCTTCTGGTTGGACTCATCGCGCATATCCGAGATGCCCTCGATGCGCTTGTCGTTGACGAGCTGGGCGATCTTCTCCTGCAGGGTGCCCTTGTTGACCATGTAGGGAATCTCGGTAAAAACTAGGCGGCTGCGGCCGGTCTTGGTGGACTCCACATGCGCCTTGGCACGCACGGTAATGGAGCCGCGGCCGGTCTCGTAGCTCTGCTTAATGCCGGCGCTGCCCATGATGATGGCGCCGGTGGGGAAGTCCGGACCGGGCATGATCTGCATGAGCTCGTCGACGGTGGCGTCGGGGTTGTCGATCAGGTAGCAGGTGGCCTCGATCGCCTCGGTGAGGTTATGCGGGGCGATGTTGGTGGCCATGCCGACGGCGATGCCCTGACTGCCGTTGACCAGCAGGTTGGGGAAGCGCGCAGGCAGCGCCACGGGCTCGGCGAGCGATTCGTCGTAGTTGGGCTGCCAGTCGACGGTATCCTTCTGCAAGTCACGCAACAGTTCCATGGCGGGCTTTGCCAGGCGGCTCTCGGTGTAACGCATGGCCGCCGCGCCGTCGCCGTCGATGTTGCCGAAGTTGCCGTGACCGTCGATGAGCGGCGTGCGCATGGAGAACCACTGCGCCAGGCGGACCATGGCCTCATAGACCGCGAAATCGCCGTGCGGGTGGTACTTACCGATAACTTCGCCGACCGTCCAGGCCGACTTCTTGTGCGGTCGGTTGGGGTAGATGCCGCTCTCGTTCATCGCGTACAGGATGCGGCGGTGCACCGGCTTTAAGCCGTCGCGCACGTCCGGCAGGGCGCGCGCCGTGATGACCGACATCGAATACTCGATGAACGACTGCTTCATCTCGCGGCCAAACTCCGAAATCTGGAGCTGGCCGCCGTTGATATCCTCGCCGGCCGAGGCGCCGCGATCGACTTCGCCAAAGCTCTCCTCGAGCTCGGCGTCGTCGTCTTCTTCCTCATCATCATCGGCATCGGGGTTATAGGCGTCCGGATCGCCGTCCTCGCCCTGCTCAGCACGGGCAAGCAGGCGCTTCAGATCATCGGGCATACCAGCATCGCCGGCCTCGGCCATACCCTCATTGTTGTTGATATCGTCTGCCACGTTACCTCCTCATGGTTTGCGTGGTCCATTAGTTCCCTACCACGGGGACGGATTACCGGGAACACCGGATAACCCTCCTAGGTTTTCCAGGTGCCCCAGGTTGCCCTGAAGGATGAGGGCGCACGCCTTGCGTGCGGCGCCCGAAATCCTGAAGGGCAAGATGGGGTGCCTGGGAAAGCTAGGCGTCCAAGAAGCGTGCATCATGCGCATGCTTCTCGATGTACTCGCGGCGATAGCCGACCTCGGAACCCATCAGCTCGCGCACGGCGCGGTCCGCCACCACGGCGTCCTCGATCGACACGCGCTGCAGAATGCGGGTCTTGGGGTCCATCGTCGTCGAGGCAAGCTGCTTGGGGTCCATCTCGCCCAGGCCCTTGTAGCGCTGGACGGTATAGCCCTTGCGCTTTTTGGTAATCTTGCCGTCCTTGGCCTTGCCGTCCTCGTCGTTATCGTCGGGGTTCAGGCCCAGACTCTGGATGGTGTCGCGCAGGATCTCGTCTTCGGGCTGGCGGCCGTTGGGATACACGTAGTGGATCTTGTTGCGCACCTTAATGCCAAAGATGGGCGGACAGGCAACATAGACGTAGCCGGCATCGATCAGCGGACGCATGTACTTGTAGAAGAACGTCAGCAGCAGGATGCGGATATGCGCACCGTCGACGTCTGCATCGGTCATGATGATGATCTTGTGGTAGCGCGCCTTGGTGATATCAAAGTCGCCGCCGTCGCCGGCACTCGTCGTGACGCCGCAGCCGATCGCGGTAATCAGCGACTGGATGGTGTCACTCGAGAATGCGCGATGGTCACCAACGCGTTCGACGTTCAAAATCTTGCCTCGCAGGGGCAGAATCGCCTGGATGTCTCGGCGACGGCCGTCCTTGGCCGAACCGCCTGCCGAGTCGCCCTCTACGATGAAGAGCTCGGTGAGCTCGGCATCGCGTACCGAGCAGTCGGCGAGCTTGCCGGGCAGAGACGCCGTCTCGAGCAGGCTCTTGCGACGCGTCGCCTCACGCGCCTTGCGGGCGGCGTTGCGGGCCTTGCAGGCTTGCTGGGCCTTCTTGACAATCTCGCGGGCGGGCTTAGGATGCTCCTCCAAGTAATCGGCGAGGCCGTCGGTCACGATCTTGAGCGTCAGCGCTCGCATATAGGAGCTACCGAGCTTGGCCTTGGTCTGGCCCTCAAACTGCGGGTCGGGCAGTTTGACCGAGATGACAGCCGAAAGGCCCTCTCGCACATCGTCGCCGGTCAGGTTGGCGTCCTTTTCCTTGAGCAGGTTCTGCTTGCGAGCGTAATCGTTGATCACGCGGGTGAGCGCCGTGCGGAAGCCCTCGAGATGCATGCCGCCCTCGGGGGTGTAGATGTCGTTGGCAAACGACATGACGTTCTCGCCGTAGCCGCTATTCCACTGCAGGGAAACCTCGACCTCGCCCATCTTGGTCACAGGCGCGTCCGGGTCCGATTTGCCCTCGATGTAGATGGGCTCCTTAAAGGCCTCGGGGACGTCCTTGCCCTCGTTGAGGAACTTGACGAAGTCGATGATGCCGCCCTCGTAGCAAAACTCCTCCACATGGGGAGTAGACTCGCGCTCGTCGGTCAGCACGATCTTGAGGTTCTTATTGAGGAACGCCGTCTCCTGCAGACGGTTGTGCAGCGTATCGAAATCGTAGATGCAGGTCTCGAAGATCTCGTCGTCGGGCCAGAAGGTGACGGTGGTACCCGTCGAATCCGAGGTGCCCACGACCTCCATCTTCTTGACGGTCTTGCCGCGCGAGAACTCCATCTCGTAGGTGTTGCCATCGCGACGAACCTGAACGACCACGCGCTTGGACAGGGCGTTGACGACGGAGATACCCACGCCGTGCAGGCCGCCCGAGACCTTATAGGCCGAGTTATCGAACTTACCGCCGGCGTGCAAGATCGTCATGACGACCTCGAGCGTCGGGATCTTTTTAACAGGGTGCTCGTCGACGGGGATGCCGCGCCCGTTGTCGACGACCGTGATGGAGTTGTCGGCGTGGACCGTCACCTGGATCTCGGTGCAAAAACCGGCCATTGCCTCGTCGACGGAGTTGTCAACGATCTCCCACACCAGGTGATGCAGACCGCTGGCACTCGTCGAGCCGATATACATGCCCGGGCGCTTACGAACGGCCTCGAGACCTTCGAGAATCTTAATCTCGCCGCCATCGTAATCGTTTTCGTTTGCCACACGTCCTCCTTCAGTTAAGAAAATGTGTATAGCCTTACTAGTTTATCGTAAAAAAATACCCTCGGGAACGAGGGTATTTGGCTCTACAAGGCCACCAGATGCGATTTAAGGCTCTTTTTTGCTTTGCACGCCCTTGGCCCACTCGGCACTGGCTCTCATGGCATTCTCGAGGGCCTCGCGCAGTTTTTGGTCTTCGATGGGCGCCACTTGGCGCTCAATCTCGGTGCGCTCGGCCTCACTTAGGTCGGCGTGCGGGGCCGGCGGGCGCTCGGTCGTCGCCGGGCGCAGGCGCTCCTTGGCGGCGGGCGGCGTGTGACCGGGTGCGGTGGTTTTGAACACCAGGCCGTCCACATGCGCACCGGCGCGCTCCATGCGCGCGCGGATGATCTCACGCAACAGCGTCATTTCCTGCGTCCACGAGGGCGAATCGAGATATACCAGCAGCTCATTGGACTCGGGCAGGTAGCGCAGACCCGTCACATGCCGCCCCTCGCGCGTGCCCGAGCACACCGCGTTCCACGCGCGATAGACCGCGCGCGACTCCTCGGCAGCCTCCATCTGCGCACGGCGCTCAGGCGTCGCCGACGCCAGGATGCGCTGGCGCTCTGCGTTCAAAAACCCACTGAAGGCGACCGTCTCGCTCTCGCGCTCGTAATTAGCACGTCCCACCCATGCTCACCACCTTGGCTCGATCAAGCAGGTCATCGGTAAAGTATCCCAGGTTGGTCGTGGTTATGACCGTTTGGATATCATCGCCGATCAGCCGCAGAAAAGCACCGCGGCGCTCGCCGTCGAGCTCGCTCATCACGTCGTCCAGAAGCAACAGCGGAGCATTACCCAGAACATCGCGAGCCACGGCCACCTCGGCCACCTTCCAGGACAGTACCAACGTTCGCTGCTGTCCTTGGCTGGCAAATGAACGAGCGGAGCGACCCGCCACGGTAAATTCAATCTCGTCGCGATGCGGTCCCACCAACGTCACGCCGCGGCGAATTTCCTCGTCGGCGTGCTCATCAAGGGCAGCCAGCATGCGCTCGTACGCCCAGCCCTTCAGCTCTTCGCGATCCTCGACCTGGGGCAAATCCCCCAGCGTGGACGCATAGGACACGTTGGCGGCTTCACCGGACGCCACTTGCCCGTAGGCAGTACGCACATGGCCCGCCAGCCGGTCGAGCAGGGCCAACCGGTGCACGAGCAGAGCCGCGCCCGCGCGGGCAATCGAATCGTTCCACGCGCCGAGCATCTCGCGGCAGCACCAGGCCTCCTTGAGCAAGGCGTTACGCTGGGTCACGCAGCGCCCATAGGTGCTCGCAAGATCGGCATAGCGTGCGCTCAGTTGCATGCCAAAGTCGTCGAGGGCGGCGCGGCGCACACTGGCGCCTCGCTTAACCATGTCCAGATGGTCGGGGCAAAACAGCACGCTCGGCAGAACCCCGCGCACACCGGCGGCAGAGCATCTCTTGCCGTTGCGGCTAAACGAGCGTTTACCGTCCTCCGCGCTCAATCCCATATCAAGCACGCGGCCGTCGCCCTCGAGCCTCAGCTCGACCTTGCACGAGCCCACGCCGTCATGGACGAGCTCGGCCGCGGTCGGATGCCTAAACGAGGCGCCGCTCGTCAGCAGCTGCAGCGCCTCTATGAGATTGGTCTTTCCCGCCGCGTTGGGTCCCGCAAGTATCGTCACGCCCTCGTCTAGGGCAAGGCGATAGCTATCGAAGCTGCGGTAGTGCGCGACGGAAAGATCGCGGGCGAACATGGTCATGGCGCAACGCTAGATACGGACCGGCATGACCAGGTACAGGTAGTTGATCTTGTCGTAGGACTTGAAGATGCCCGCCTGCGAGTAGCTCTTGAGCTCCAGCGTGATCTCCTTCTCCTTGGATAGGGCATTGAGGCAGCCGAAGATGTAGTGGTAGTTGAAGGCGATGGTGCCCGACTCGCCCTCGGCCTCGACATCGATCGTCTCCTGCGCAAGGTCCTGGTCATTGGAGATGGAGGACAGGCCCATCTGCCCGTTCTCGACATCGATCTCGAACTTGACGGCGGGGTTGGCGCTCGCGATAACGGCTACGCGCTTGAGGGCGGCGTTAAAGGCGGCGACGTCGATCTTGACGCTCGTCACGCACGAATCGGGGATGAGCTGCTTGTAGTTGGGGTACACGCATGATGACGCGCATCTGCGCAAAGCCGGCCGGGATGCCCATCTGCCTCGGAAACCACACCCGCACATGCTCCGGCCGCCCCGTCTCCGCCACGCGGCAGAAAACGCCGCATGTCTGCAAGCACCGGTTGAGCGCCTGCAGCGTAAAGCTGTCGCCGCCGAATTGCAAAAACGCCGCGATCGCCGCGCGCCGTGCCTGCGTGTCCTTCAGCCCCGCGCAGTAGCGAAACAGCGCCTCCATCCGGTCAAGGCCCTCGTCCTCCGCCGTGGCGGGGATGCTTTCGCGCTGCATCCGCGAAAGCCTTGCCTGCGCCGCGTCCAGTGCGCCGCCAAGCGCCTGCAATTCCCCGAGTGAGAAGCTTCCCTCCCGGAAGCTGTACACGCCGAGCGGCCGCAGCAGCCGCACCAGCTCCTCTGCATAGCCCATCACACGCCCTCCGTGATCGTCAGCGTTCCGAGCTGCGGCAGCCGCCTTGCATTCCCCGGCAGATCCTCCGTCGGCGCGGTGATCGTGTAGGTTTCGGCCACTCCCGTGTCGAGGATGACCTTTCCGAGCTGTGTGCGGTAGACCGGCTTTCCGAGCAGCCCTCCGTCAAACCACGCCGTCAGCGCCGTCCGCACCGCCGCCTGCGCGCTGTCAAAGCTCTTTCCGGGCTTCGGCAGGATGCGCACTGCCAGATCGACCCGCTCCGGCTCCGGCGCCATGACCGTCACATCGACCGCGATCTCGCGCACGCTGTCCAGATCGTCCTGAATTTCCTGCAAAAGCGCCTGCTCCGGCACGCCGCCCGCGGCGGAGATGACCACGCCGACCGTCCCGATGCCCTGATGGCGCGGGATCACGCGCACAGCCTCCACGCCCGGATGCGACAGCGCCCGCAGCTCATAAAACGCCGCGTTTGCGCCGTTCGGCAGCCGGATAAAGCTGTCGAGCACCCGCGCCCGCAGCTCCTCGTCTGTTTCCGCGCCGCTTCCGCCGGTAAAGGCCTTCGGATTGAGCACACCGGACACGCCCTCCGGCGCGCGGGTCATGACTGTGATCGTCTCCGCACCCACATTTCCGGCCGTTCCGACGATCTCTGCCTCTGCCGCCGCGTCGGCATACAGCGCGCCCGCGCGGATGAGCGCATTCTCGGTCGTCACAAAGCGCACCAGCCCCGCCGTCGTGCAGACCGTCCCCGCCGGGACGCGCAGCGGCTCGGCGCGTGCGCTGTCGATCTTGAAGCGCAGGATACCCCCGGCCTTGTGCCCGCTTTTGCGTGTGATGCCGCGGAGCTGGCCGTGATAGTCCAGATATTTTCCGGCCGCGCTCTGCGGAAA
>USLO01000065.1 GCA_900555515.1 uncultured Collinsella sp. | reverse complement strand
CCGTCGATGCGCTTACCGCTGGCGTGTTCCGAGCCCACATCATCAACGGCACGACGCCGCACTCGCTGCTGCTGGAGCTGCTGACCGATGCTGGCGTCGGTACCGTGATCCACTCCACCGAGACGGCCTACGAGTTCGATACGCATCCGCACCCGCTTTCGACGTTTGCGGCGCGCCTGACCGAGAACCTCGACGAGGTCGAGAAGCTCCAGACGGTCTAGCTGACCAGCAGTCGTCGCGCCCCTGCACCCATAGCCCTGCGCCGTACGGCGCCCAACGAAAGGCATCCCATGTCACTTGCAACTCAACAATCGCTCGAATCCCATTACGTTATGCATACCTTTGGTCGCTCGCCGGTAGAGTTTGTCGAAGGCCACGGTATGAAGCTCACCGGTGACGATGGTCGTGAGTATCTCGACTTTCTTGCTGGTATTGGCGTGTGTAGCCTAGGCCACGGTAATTCTGCAGTGCTTTCGGCGCTCGAGGCTCAGACCAAAAAGCTTTTGCATGTGTCTAACTACTTCTACATCGAGCAGCGTGGCCAGGTCGCGGCGCTGCTGTCCAAGCTTGCCAACGACGACGTAGATGGTGCGTGCGTGCTGGCCGATGCCATTGCCGCCGGCGATGAGACCACGGCCGCTGCGCTCGGTGCCCCGGCTGCGGACGAGCAGGTGTGGGAGACGTTCTTTGCCAACTCCGGCGCCGAGGCAAACGAGGGCTCGATGAAGCTCGCACGTCTGTACGCCAAGCGTGCCGGTAACGGCGGCAACACCATCGTATGCATGCGCGGCGGTTTCCACGGCCGTACGCTCGAGACCATTGCGGCCACCATGCAGGATTGGCTACAGGATAGCTTCCGCCCGCTGCCGGGCGGCTTTGTGGCCTGCACGCCCAACGATGTCGACGAACTGCGTTCGATCTTTAAGCAGCTGGGAAGCGAAGTCTGCGCCGTCATGCTCGAGCCGATCCAGGGCGAGAGCGGTGTACACCCCATGACCGAGGAGTTTATGGCGGCGGCGCGCGACCTGGCACACGAGGTGGGCGCCGTTCTTATCGCCGACGAGGTTCAGTGTGGCATCTTCCGCTCCGGCAAGCCGTTTGCATTCCAGACCTATGGCGTGGAGCCCGACATTATGAGCCTTGCCAAGGGCATTGCCGATGGCGTGCCCATGGGTGCCGTGGTGGCAAAGAAAGAGATCGCCGACGTGTTTAAGCCGGGTGACCACGGCTCGACCTTTGGCGGTAGCTGCTTGGCTGTCGCGGCGTGCGCCGCGACGCTCTCCGCGCTCGTGCGCGGCGACTACGCTGAGCATGCCGCCAAGGTGGGTGCCTATATGGAGGCAAAGCTCGCCACGTTACCGAACGTTACCGAGGTACGCGGTCGCGGCTTGATGCTCGGCTGCGACCTGGATGACGCTGCGGGCGATGCGCATGATATTGTTGCCCGCGCGCTGGCCGCCGGCGCAGTGGTTAACGCTACTGGTGCCCACACGCTGCGTTTCCTGCCGCCGCTTGTCTGCGAGAAAGCCGACGTGGACAACCTGATCGAGATCCTGTCGGGTGTCTTGGGCTAACGCAGCGCAATAACTCAATTTGGACCGGGTTCCGGACTGTGGGCGTGTCCTATGCGGCATGATTCAGCGGTCTGGAGCCCGTTTTGCCTTAGATTTGCTAAGGCAGGGAGACCTGCTGGTCAAAAAACATCAAATATGAGTACTGTTACCGATTTGGTAGCAGCAATTTTGGACTAATAAGGCCAGATAGCAAGTCGAAATGGCGATGAAAGCACGATTTTGATCCAACTGTTAGTCCTTATAATGGACATATGTTGCGTAACTTAAGCAAATACTGTCTTTTTATATGTTGCAAACAAAGTAGCAGTACTCATTTTTGCCATTTTTTGACCACGGCCTTTGTGACAGACGTGCTGGCGGGTTCGAATCCCATGCGCTGGGCATGAAAAAGGAAAGGCCTCCATCGCTGGAGGCCTATCAAATCAGTGGTGGGCGATGAGGGATGTCGCGTGCTGCTGGCGCCGCCCGCATCCGCTTCGGGCCTACGGCCCTCGCGTGCTGCGCTGGAAAACGCTTCGCGTTTCCTCAGCTCCGCACCCTTGCGGGTTCGAATCCCTCTGCGATGGGCCCAAATAAAAACGGTCCCCTTTCGAGGACCGTTTCCAATTCCGTGGTGGGCGATGAGGGATTCGAACCCCCAGCCTTGTGCGTGTAAAGCACCTGCGCTAACCGTTGCGCCAATCGCCCGTGCGGAGAGAGTATAGCAAAACAATCGCCCCATTCACCTCATATCCATTAAAGGTAACCGGCGCGTGTCGGCGCGGAGCTGATTCAGTTGAGATTGCCTGAACATTCCGTCCCTCTTTACGCCCTCGGGTATACTCAAAAGCTACTGATTCGATTTGATACCCAGCAACAGCAGAGGGGATAGTATATGTGCGGTTTTGTCGGTTTTGTCGGTGGGACGGATAACCAATCCGAGGTGCTCACCAAGATGATGGACCGCATCGTCCATCGTGGTCCCGACATGGGCGGCCAGTTTATCGACGGCCGCGTTGCCCTGGGCTTCCGCCGCCTGTCGATCCTCGACCTGACCGAGGCCGGCGCTCAGCCCATGGCCAATGAGGACGGCAGCGTCGTCATCGTATTCAACGGCGAGATCTACAACTTCCAGGAGCTTCGCTCCGAGCTCGAGGCCAAGGGCTATAAGTTCCACTGCGGCGCCGACACTGAGAGCCTCCTGCACGGCTACGAAGAGTGGGGCGAGGCCGTACTCGATCGTCTGCGCGGTATGTACGCCTTCGTCATCTGGGACAAAAAGAAGAACAAGCTTTTTGGCGCCCGCGACATCTTTGGCATCAAGCCGCTCTACTACTATCCCATGGCCGATGCGGGCGACGGCGCTCCGGGCGTGCTCTTTGGTTCCGAGATCAAGAGCTTCCTGGACTACCCGCACTTCCACAAGGCGGTCAACAAAAAGGCTCTGCGTCCGTACATGACGCTGCAGTATTCGGCGACTGAGGAGACCTTCTTCGAGGGTGTCTACAAGCTGCCGCCGGCGCACTACTTTACCGTCGATATCTCGACCGGCAAGATGAACATCGAGCGCTACTGGGATTGCGATTACTCTGCCGTCGAGAAGCCGTTCGAAGAGTATGTCGATGAGCTGGACGAGGTCGTGCACGAGAGCGTCGAGGCCCATCGCATCGCCGACGTCAAGGTCGCGTCGTTCCTCTCCGGTGGCGTCGACTCCAGCTACATCGCCGCTTGCCTCATGCCCGACAAGACCTTCTCGGTGGGCTTCGACTACAAGAACTTCAACGAGACCAACTACGCCAAGGAGCTTTCCGATAAGCTCGGCGTCGAGAACGTTCGCAAGATGATTACCGCCGACGAGTTCTTCGGTGCGCTCGAGGACATCCAGTATCACATGGACGAGCCGCAGTCCAACCTGTCTTCCGTGCCGCTGTGGTTCTTGGCCGAGATGGCCCGCAAGGACGTCACCGTCGTACTTTCGGGCGAAGGCGCCGACGAACTCTTTGGTGGCTACGCCTACTACGAGGATACGGTCCCGGTGCGCAAGTACAAAAAGATGGTGCCGCTGCCCATCCGTCGCGCGCTCGGTAACCTGGCGCTGCATATGCCGTACTTCAAGGGACATAACTTCCTGGTCAAGGGTGCCGAGATCCCCGAGAAGTCGTTCCTGGGACAGGCTCTGGTATGGCCGGAGCGCGAGGTCGACGGCGTGCTCAAGCCCGAGTACAACACCGGCGATGGCGCCTTTGAGCTTGCCGCTCCCATCTATGCGCGCGTGAAGGGTCAGCCCGAGCTGGTCAAGAAGCAGTACCTGGACATGAACATGTGGCTCCCGGGCGACATTCTGCTCAAGGCTGACAAGATGTGCATGGCGCACTCGCTGGAGCTGCGCGTGCCCTTCCTGGACCGCAAAGTCATGGAGTTCGCCGAGCACATTCCCGATCGCTACCGCATCAACGAGAACGGCAACAAACAGGTACTCCGCCACGCTGCCAACAAGTCGCTGCCCGATGAGTGGGCCACCCGCCCCAAGGTGGGCTTCCCTGTGCCGATTGTCTACTGGCTGCGCGAGCAAAAGTGGTACGACTATGTCAAGGAGTACTTCACCGCGCCGTGGGCAAGCGAGTTCTTCGATACCGACGAGCTCATGCACCTGCTCGATCTGCACTTTGCGGGCAAGGGCGATTTCCAGCGCAAGATCTATACGCCGCTCGTGTTCCTGGTGTGGTACAAGCGCTTCTTTATCGACGAGGACCAGCCCGCTGTTCAGGCTGCCTAGCCTCGGCTTACGAACGCCTGCACGTAACGGCTCCTCCGGGAGCCGTTTTTGCGTGGGTGCGTTTCAGTTACTATAAAACCGTCCCTGCCAAATGGCTGAGAAAGGTGAAAGATGCACCATTCGGATTCCGCGACCGTGACCACGGTCGATACGCTTGCCAAGCTTCTCAATGTGTGCGGCGAGCTGCGCGCATCAGAGCAGGTTGACGAGCGTGCCGTGACCGGTTGCTCGTTTGATTCGCGCGCGGTTTCGGCAGGTGACGTGTTCTTCTGTAAAGGTGCTGCCTTTAAGCCCGCGTTTTTGAGCATGGCGCTCGATGCGGGCGCCGTCGCATTTGTGTGCGAGGAGTCACTGGTCGAGTCTCTGGAGCCGCTGGCGCAGGAGAGCGGTGCTGCGATGCTGGTTGTTGATAGCGTTCGCACGGCCATGGCCCTGTTGCCGCCGGAGGTCTACGACCGTCCCGACCACGACGTCAAGATCGTGGGTATCACCGGTACCAAGGGAAAGACCACGGCCGCTTTTATGCTCCAGTCCATCATCAAAGCGGCGGGCGAGTCCTGCGGCATGATCGGCTCAGTGAACACCGACGATGGTATCGAGTGCTACGAGAGCACCAACACCACGCCCGAGGCCCCCGAGGTCTGGCGCCATATTGCCAACTGCCGCACGTCCGGTCGCCAGTCCATGGTCATGGAGGTATCGAGCCAGGCGCTCAAGTACCAGCGCGTCGAGAACTTGCCGTTTGACGTGGCGTGCTTCCTCAACATTGGTCGTGACCACATCTCGCCGATCGAACATCCCACGTTTGAGGATTATTTTGAGAGCAAACTCAGGATCTTTGACCAGGCGAAGACCGCCGTGGTGAATCTGGGCACCGAAGAGGTTGACCGTGTGCTGGAGGCAGCGTCGACGGCCGAGCACTTGGTGACCGTTGGCGTCGAGCATCCCGAGGCAAGCCTGTGGGCGAGCGACGTGCGCATGGTCGGCTTTAGCATCGAGTTCAACTTGCATGGCCTGTGTGCCGGCGAGTCCGAGGCGGGGGAGAAGGTCCTGCTGGGCATCGCGGGCGACTTTAACGTGGAGAACGCGCTGGTCGCTATCGCCGCCGCGCGCGAGATTGGCATCGGTATCGATGCCATCAAGAAGGGCCTCTCCAAACTGCGTGTGCCGGGCCGTATGGAGGTCGTGGAGTCGAAGGACGGCCGCGTGATCTGCGTCGTCGACTATGCGCACAACCAGCTTTCGTTCCGCTCGCTTTTCTCGTCGGTGAAGCGCGCGTTTCCCGCCAGCCCGGTCATCGCAGTGTTTGGCGCTGCCGGCGGCAAGGCACAGGAGCGCCGCGAGCAGCTTCCGCGCGAGGCCGCACCATATTCTGACCTGATGATCTTTGCCAACGAGGACCCGGCTCGCGAGGACCCGATGAAGGTCTGTCGCGAGCTTGCCGAACATGTTCCCGACGATACGCCGAACAAGATCATCCTCGATCGCGAAGCCGCTGTGCATGCGGCGTTCAAGGCGGCGCGCGAGGAGTATGTCAACCCCGATGCTCCCACCATTGTTCTGCTGCTGGCAAAGGGTGACGAGGAGCTCATGCACGTGGGCGACGAGTTCGTGCCCATCGAGAGCGACCTTTCGCTGGCCAATCGCCTGATCGATGTTACCCAGTTTGACTAATCGAACCATGATGGCGGCGGCGCCCTTAGTGCGCTGTCGCTGCAAGCGCGTTTCCCTTCAAGCGAGGCGCGCCGCCTAAGACCAGAAGCCCCTTCTACGTAAACGGAGTAACCATGTCCCACAACACCCTGCCGACCGTCGCTGAGCTTTCGGGCGAGATGCGCGAGCGCTTGGCCAAGGTCAAGTACGTCTTTACCGACCTGGACGCCACCATGCTCGCACCCGGCTCGTGCGTGCTGCGCGACAACGACGGCAACCCCTCGACCAAACTCGTCGAGGCCGTCGTGGCGCTCGCTCGCGCTGGTATTCAGGTGGTTCCCACCTCGGGCCGCAACCGTACCATGATCCACGAGGACGCGCGCGTGCTCGGCCTCAACTCCTACATTGGTGAGATGGGCGGCCTAGTCATGTACGACCTCAAAGCCAACGATTGGGAGTATCTGACCGGCGACATGCCTTACGACCCCGCCTGCGGCCTTACTCCGCACCAGGTGATCGAGCAGACCGGCGTGTGCGAGAAGATCCTTGCCCGCTGGCCGCACAAGATCGAGTACCACAACGACATGTCGACCGGCTACAAATACCGTGAGGTCACCGTCGGCATGCGCGGCGATGTGCCCGACGATGAGGTCCAGGCCATCCTGGACGAGGCCGGCTGCGGTCTGATCTGGGCTTGCAACGGCCATCTGACTCACCTGTCCAAGCCGACGACGCTCGAGCTCGATCGCGTCGAGGACGGTCGCGCCTTCAACATCAATCCGGCGGGTCTCAACAAGGGCGTTGCCATTGCGCGCTTCTGCGAACATCTAGGGATCGAGCGCGAGGAGACGCTCGCGCTCGGCGACTCTGAGTCCGACTTCTACATGGCCGATCACGTGGGCACGTTCTGCCTGGTCGAGAATGGCCTGACGAGCGCCGGCGCGCCCGAGTTCCTGGCTGCTTGCGAGAACGCTTTCGTTACGCGCGGCAAAATTGTCGACGGTTGGGCGGCGACGGCAGAGCTGCTGGTCGCGGCGCGTTCGTAGCGCGGCGTCGCCGCACGTGGACATGTCTTTTCGAGAGAGACTGGTGAGGTAATGTCCGATATCGAGAATCCGGCAGGCGACACGCGCCCGATTGGCGTGTTCGATTCTGGTTTGGGCGGTCTGACGGTTGCGCGCGCCATCGCGACGGCGCTGCCGCACGAGTCCGTCTACTACTTTGGTGACACCAAGCGCTGCCCCTACGGCACCCGCACCGAGGATGAAGTGCGCTCGTTTGCGTTGCAGGCGGGTCGTTGGCTTTCGAAGCACGACGTCAAGATTATGGTCATCGCCTGCAACACGGCGACCGCTGCGGCCTTGCGTCTGGCCCAGCAGGTGCTCGACGTTCCCGTGATCGGTGTGATCGCACCGGGCGCCCGCGCGGCAATCAACAGCACCCGCACGCGCCGGGTGGGCGTGCTTGCCACCAACCTCACCATCCGCTCGGGCGCCTACACGCGTGCCATTCAGGACCTGGATGCCGGCGTCGATGTATACGGCTGTCCTGCCTCGAGCTTTGTCGAGGTTGTCGAACACGAGCTCGCCTCGGGCGCACATCTGCAAGAGCAGTGGCTCGAGAACGAGGACATCTTCGATACGCCTGCCGTGCGTGCGCTGGTGGGTGCCACGGTTGAGCCGCTGCGCGACCACGGTATCGATACCGTGGTGCTTGGCTGCACGCATTTCCCGCTGCTCGTGGGGCCTATCCGCCATGCGCTGGGTCCCGGAGTGCGCGTGGTGAGCTCCGCCGAGGAGACCACGCGCGAGCTGACCGATATCCTCACGCGCCGCGAGCAGCTGGCGGGCGACGCAGCCGAGCCGCAGCATCGCTTTGCGACGACGGCCGATAACATTGCCGAGTTTGCGGTGGCGGGCAGCTTTATCTTTGGTCAGCCGCTCAAGAGCATTGAGCATATCGATATCGATGAGCTGAAATAGATGTAAGGTCACCGACCAAAGCCTTCGCCACATCTTTTGCCGAAAGGATATTTCTATGGAGTACATGCAGGTCAACCGCGCCAACGGCCGCGCCGCCGATGAGCTGCGCCCCATCAAGCTTACTCGTGGCGTTATGAAGCACGCCCACGGCTCGTGTTTGGCCGAGTTCGGCGACACGCGCGTGCTGTGCGCCGCCACTATCGAGGAGGGCGTGCCGGGCTGGCGAAAGGGAGCTAAGGCCGGCTGGGTGACCGCGGAATACGCCATGCTGCCGGCGTCGACCGGCAAGCGCTGCAAGCGCGAGCACGCCAACCGCAAGGGTCGCTCCATGGAGATCGAGCGCCTCATTGGCCGCAGCCTGCGTACCGTCGTCAACATGAAGGCGCTCGGCGAGTACACCGTCACCGTCGACTGCGATGTGATTCAGGCCGATGGCGGCACGCGTACAGCGAGCATCACCGGCGCCTGGGTGGCGCTGCACGACGCCCTCGCCATGTGGGTCGAGGCAGGCAAGATTGAGCGCATCCCGCTCACGGGCCAGGTTGCCGCGATTTCTATGGGTGTCGTCGACGGCAACACCCTGCTCGACCTCGATTATTCCGAGGACAGCCACGCCGAGGTCGACATGAACCTCGTCGCCACTGATTCCGGCGAGATGATCGAGCTTCAGGGTACCGGCGAGCAGGCGCCCTTCGACCGCAAACGCCTCAACGCCTTGCTCGACCTGGGCGACAAAGGCATCGCCGAGCTCATCGAGCTTCAGCGCCAAGCCCTTGCCTAACCTGCCAAAAAGGGACAGGTTTATTTTGGTAGGTTTCATCTGCGGAGACGTCTAGACACAAGACTGCCGTTGATTGAGAGGGGAGAGGCAGAGGCCCTCGTCGCCCTCGGCGCGGCATTGCTATAGAGACAAGGAGGCCAGTTATGGCACTTGAGAAGATCGACATCGACACCCTCGACCCGGCGGCGACCATCGTCGTGGCAACCGGAAACGCTCATAAGCTCACCGAGATCGAGGCCATTTTGGGCAAGGTCATGCCCGAGGTGCGCTTTGTGGCGCTCGGCCAGCTGGGCGATTTTGAGGACCCCGAGGAAAACGGCACGACGTTTTTGGAGAACGCCAT
>USLO01000064.1 GCA_900555515.1 uncultured Collinsella sp. | reverse complement strand
CAATCTGACGTTCAACTTCAAGGGCGCGACCAGAAGGTCAGCGCCCTTTCGTTTCACGTCACCTTGCCTCAAATGCGGCCCGCTCGCTGACTTATGCTCAACCAGCGGCGCCTTAGACGTTGGGAACGTTCCTTTTCTGCCGGCAGTTGGGGACAGTCCTAGTCGTTGGGGGGCGTTCTTGAATGACCAGTCATTTAAGTGCGTCCCCAATGACTACCCAATGAGTATGTGGGAGCAGATTTTTCCGTTCGCCGATTTGTGTCTTGAAAAATGTATATAACGACTATAACGTAGTGTGAAACATATTGGAAACAATACCGAGGAGGCTGCGTTGAAGAAAAGCAATCTGGGCTATGTGCTGGTGCTGATCGCCGCGCTTATGTGGGGCAGCATCGGAATCTTTGTAAACGGCATTGCGGCCATGGGCGTTTCGTCCCAGAGCATGGCGGCCTTTCGCTTGTTGGTCGGAGCGCTTATCTTGGCGCCGGTCCTGATGTTTATGGGCTGCCGTCCGGGTGAGGGGTCTACCGTGGCTCAGGGTCCCCTGACGCTATTCAAGGCAAGCCCCAAAGAGCTCGTCCCCTGCGCGCTTGTCGGTATCGTCGGTTTAGCCGCCGCCAACACCTGCTATTACGAGTGCATGCGCGAGGTGGGTATGTCTACGGCCTCGGTGCTGCTCTACACCTCGCCGGTGTTTGGCGTCATGCTCGGCCGCGTGCTTTATCGCGAGGACGTGACCCCCAACAAGCTCGTTGCCATTGTCTTTAACATCGTTGGCTGCGTGCTTGCGGTGACCAATGGCGACCTTTCCGGTTTTCATTTTTCGGTTTGGGGCGTCACGTCGGGCGTGATTGCAGGCCTTTGTGGTGCGTCGCTCGCGGTGTTTAGCCGGATAGCAACCAAGACGGTCCACCCGCTGGCTGTCACGTTTTGGGGCTTTGTTTTTGGCGGTGCGGTTATGGCGGCTATCGCGGCTCCGTGGCCGGATGTCGCCGCGGCAATGTCGCCACAGCTGCTGCTGCTGTTCCTTGGCTTTGGACTCATCCCCACAGCCGTGGCTTACATCTTATATATGCAGGGTTTGTCCATGGGGCTCGAGACATCGAAAGTTCCCGTCGTAATGTCTTTCGAGACGGTCGTCACCGTACTGGTGGGCATTGGTGTCTATGCCGAGCCCGCCGGCGTGATCAAAGTCCTGGGCATCGTGCTGGTGCTCGCGTCCATCCTGATTATGAACACCGACTTCTCCAAGCTACGCAACAGTGTGTTTGTCGGTCATGTTGTTGAGAGCATGACCTTTAAGCCCAACGCGTGGTGGACCGAAAAATCTCAGGACATGGATCTGTTTAAGGAGCGCACGGGCATTGCGTTGGAGCCCACCGTGCAGGAAAGCCCCTGGTACTTCGTGCGATAGGGGATTGGCAAGGCGTCTGATCTGGGGTTATCCAGCCAGCGCCGGCCTACCCAGCCCCAACGTTTCAAGTACGTTAAACCCGTCAACGGTCGATTTTCACCCGCGAACGGTCTTTATACTAATTAGCAATATCCGCAACGTATAAGACGTTATAATGACCATAACGAAAAGGAGGAGGCAAGATGAATCAGATCATTCTCGCATCTCATGGCGGCCTGGCCGCAGGCGCCAAAGACACGCTCGAGATGGTTCTCGGCGACGTGTCGAACGTCCACGTCGTGTCGCTTGCTCGTGACGACAAGGAGCCCATCACCAATAAGGTGGACGCCATGATCGCCACGTTCAACACGGACGACACTGTCTATGTGTTGACCGATATGCTCGGCAGCTCGGTCAACAACAACATGGTCGAGCTTTCCAAGAACGGCACGAAGTTCACGGTTGTCAGCGGTTTCAACATTCCGCTGGCACTGACGCTCGCTATGAGCCCCGTCCCCGTCAAGGGCGCCGAGCTCGCGGCCCTCATCAACGAGGCCCGCACCGGCCTGACCAACCCCAACGCACCGGTCGAGGCTGCCGCGGCTCCCGCCAAGAAGGCCAAGGCGCCCCGTCACAGCTCCGGTCCCGCCAAGATCGTCCTCGCACGTCTTGACTACCGTCTGCTGCACGGCCAGGTCGTCTTTACCTGGACCACCAAGGTTCAGGCCGAGCGCATCATCGTCGTCGACAACGCTGCCGCCAACGATGACATCAAGAAGGGTGCTCTTAAGCTGGCCAAGCCTCAGGGCGTGCGCCTGAACGTCTTCACCGTCGAGCGTGCCCTCGCCAAGATGGACAAGCTCAACACCCTCGGCGAGCGCGTCATGTTCGTCTTTGGCAACACTGCCGAGATGCTGCAGTTCTGCCAGGGCTACAAGCTCGACGCCATCAACCTGGGCGCCACCGCCAACCACGACGGTGCCGATCAGGTCGGCGGCAAGGACAGCTCCGTCTTCCTCGACGCCACCCAGAAGGCCGACGTCAATCAGCTGCTCGACATGGGCATCAAGCTCTATGTTCAGCAGACCCCTACGTATCAGAGCGTCGACATCGACGCCAAGCTGTAATCAACCAGGCTTTTGCCTGACTGAAAGGAGAAGGGTATGAATACGTTCATCAGTGCGGTGCTCGTCGGCCTCGTCGGCGTGTTCTGCATGTGGGACTCCCGCCTGCTCGGTCGTCTTAACTTCGAGCAGCCCCTCGTTGGCGCTACGCTCGTCGGTCTGCTGCTGGGCGATGTGCCCACCGGCCTTGCCGTCGGTGCCGCCGTCGAGCTCGTGTCCATGGGCCTGGTGCAGGTCGGCGCCGCCGTTCCGCCCGATATGGTCCTGGGCGGCATCGTGGCCGCTGCCTTTGCGTGCCTGACCGATGCTTCCGCCGAGACCGCCATGACGATCGCCATCCCGGTCGCCGTCCTGGGTCAGCTTCTCGGCATCGTGTTCCGTTCCATCATCGCCGCCCTCACCCATGTGGCAGATAGCGCGATCGATAACGGAAAGTTCAAGACCGCCTACCGTATGCACATCTGCGCCGGCTCCGGTCTGTACGCCGCCATGTACTTCCTGCCGATCTTCCTCGCCGTTTTTGTTGGCACCGACCTGGTTCAGGCCATCGTCAACATGGTTCCCGAGTGGCTGTCCACTGGTCTTAACGTTTCGACCAAGATCATGACCGCCTACGGCTTGGCCCTGCTGCTCACCATGATGATCAAGAAGGGTATGACTCCGTTCCTGTTCATCGGTTTCCTGCTCGCCGCTTACCTCAACCTGTCCGTCATCGCGGTCGCTCTGATCGGTGTGTGCCTGGCTGTCGTCTTCATGGGCTTCAAGTTCAACGGTTCCCATGCAGCCGCCGGTGTCGATTCCGACTACGATCCGCTCGAAGACGACGAAGACTAAGGAGGAACACACTATGGCAACCGCAACCAAGGACGTGTCCCTGAACAAGAAGGTCAGCCAGTTCTTCTGGCGCTCCTGGGCCATCCAGGCCTCTTGGAACTACGAGCGTCAGATGAACATGGGCTTCCTCTACGGCATGGTTCCCACGCTCGATCGCCTCTATCCGGACGAGTCCGACCCCAAGCAGCTCGCTGCTAAGAAAGAGGCTTACCACCGTCACATGGCGTTCTACAACTGCACCCCGCAGACGAGCGCTTTCATCTTGGGCCTCGCCGCCTCCATGGAGGAGGAGTACGCCAAGGATCCCGAGAACTTCGATCCCGATTCGATCAACGCGGTCAAGACCTCCCTCATGGGTCCGCTTTCCGGCATCGGTGACTCCTTCTTCCAGGGCACCATCCGCGTTATCGCCTTTGGCCTGGGCGTTCAGCTGGCTCAGCAGGGCTCCATCATGGGCCCGATCCTGGCCATGCTCATCTCCATCGTCCCCTCTGTGCTGATCACTTGGTTCGCAGCCAAGATGGGCTATCAGGGCGGCCACGAGTACCTGAGCAAGCTTCAGGGCGGCGACCTCATGGAGAAGCTCATGTATGTCTGCGGCATCGTGGGTCTTATGTCCGTGGGCGGCATGATCGCTACGCTGATCGGCGCCACCACCCCGCTGCAGTTCGCTGACGGCACCGTCGTGATCCAGGACATCCTGGACGGCATGATGCCCCAGATGATCTCCCTCGGCCTCACCGGCCTTATGTACTGGCTCATCAAGAAGAACGTCAACACCGGTTGGCTTCTCGTGATCGCCATCGTGGGCGGCATCGCCCTCTCCGCGGCCGGCATCCTGGCCTAGTCGCGACCAAGCGTCTAATCGCTTTCCCCGGGGAGCCTGCCTGACATCCCATACCCCAGGCAGGCTTCCATCCCTAAATGTGTCAAAGGGACAGTTCCTTTGACACATCCTCAACGGGCCGGCGACTCGGTCCAAACCACGGTAACCCTGCGAGCGCTCGGCAATGTGGCGCCGCAAAAATCGAAAGGAATGTGTCAGATGTACGAGATCGACCTTAACCTCCCTAAGCAGATCGTCGCTGACGTCCTGTCCAACCACGAGATCCACAGCGTCGCCTTCGTCGGCTGCGGTGCTTCCATGTCCGACCTTTACCCCGCCAAGTACTTCCTGGCCAACAACACGGACAAGCTGAACGTTCAGATCTTCACCGCTAACGAGTTCAACTACGACACGCCTTCCTGGGTCAACGAGCACACCTTCGTGATCACCTGCTCCCTCGGTGGCTCCACGCCCGAGACCGTCGAGGCCAACAAGACCGCCAAGAAGCACAATTGCCCGGTCGTCTCCCTCACCAACAAGGCTGGCTCCGCCCTGACCGTCGACGCTGACTACGTCATCGTTCACGGCTTTCACGCCAACTTCGCTGCCAAGTGCGAGAAGCCCGGCTACGCCATCGCTCTTGCTGTCGAGATCCTTCAGCAGACCGAGGGCTATGACCACTACGAGGACATGATCACCGGCCTCACCAACGTCTTCGATCTCTGCGAGAACGCCGCTCAGCACTGCAAGAAGCTCGCCAAGAAGTTCGCCGAGGACTTCAAGGACGACAAGATGATCTACTTCATGGCTTCCGGTGCCTCCGAGAAGATGGCTTATTCTCACGCCGCCTTCCTGTTCACCGAGATGCAGTGGATCGACGCCGCCGCCTACAACACCGGCGAGTACTTCCACGGCCCGTTCGAGGTTTCCACCGAGGGTAAGCCCTACGTCTTCTTCATGTCCGATGGCGCCACCCGTCCGATGGACGCCCGCGCCCTCACCTTCCTTGAGCGCATGGGCGCCAAGGTCGCTCTGATCGACTCCAAGGACTACGGCCTGGCCGACGCCGTGCCCGCGAGCGTCGTCACCTACTTCAACCCGCTGCTGCACCTCGCCGTTATGCGCGAGTACGGCAACCAGATCGCCGAGGCCCGTCAGCACCCGCTGACCATGCGTCGCTACATGTGGAAGCTTTCCTACTAATCACAAGTAAGTAGACCTTACGGGTTGATTGAGAGGGGATGGGGTTTGCGCCCCGTCCCCTTTTTGCTTTGGGGGCGTGTCTGTCGCGTCATAAAACCCCAGATAAAACCTACCAAAATAAACCTGTCCCTTTTTGGCAGGTGGGAGGAGATGCGTATGATTAAGGCAGTGCTGTTTGACATGGACGGCGTGCTGGTCGATACCGAGTGGTTCTACAACCGCCGCCGCGTGGCGTTTATGGAAGAGAAGGGGTTCCACTTTGACGAGATTCCCGATCTTTCGGGGTCTAACGAGCCGGCCATTTGGGAGGCGCTGGTGCCCGACGATGTTGAGCTGCGCGAGCGCCTGCGCGTGGAGTACAAGCAGGTCTATAGCCCGGACCATCCCGTTCCGTATACCGAGCTGCTCAACGAGCAGACGGAGCCGGTGATGCGTGAGCTGCACGAGCGTGGCGTGAAGTGTGCCATCGCGAGCTCGTCCTATCGCGAGTTGATCGACGAGCTGGTGGAGATTGCCGGTATCGCCGACGTGCTGGATTACACCATCAGCGGTCACGAGTGCAGTGCGTTTAAGCCCGACCCCGAGATCTACCTGCGTGCCATGGAGGCGCTAGGGGTGGAGCCTGCCGAGTGCCTGGTTATAGAGGATTCGCCTTTGGGCATCGAGGCTGGTAAGCGCTCCGGCGCCCGCGTCCTGGCGCTGCGTCCGCACGAGGGTGTCAACCTCGATCAATCGCGAGCCGATGCCGTTATCGATAATCTGACCGACATTTTGGCCGCTTTGTAGCGTCAATCCGCCGCGAGAAGCACTGATTCACGCGTCTTTTGCTGCGGATTGGCTTAATTTGTCATCTATTTGGATCCGTTTGGCTTCGATTCGGATTAAGTGAGTAGACTTTTTGGTGCAGGACGAGCACAAAGCGCATCTGCTCTAGTAAAACCGCAGGTCACAGGGGTGGCGGTTTTGGGTGTGCTCTGCAGGTCGCGTAAAGTCTACTCACTTGTTATTTGGGCCTTTGGTCGTGGGTTGCTGGTCCCGCTTTGGTTGTCGAGGGAGGGTGAATTGAAGCGCCCCCGCATGCTCCGTGCTACAATCGCCGACATGCCTCACAACCAGATTTGCCTTCGAAAGGAGCCCGCGTGGCGAACGCCATCGATCAGCTCACGGACCGCGTGCTCGTGCTCGGCCGCCTTACCATCGTCCGCCGCGCCATTACTGCCGTGGCGGTCACGATTTCCGCCGTTCTCCAGACATTCCTGATCCAAGCGTTCATTCAGCCCGCCGACCTGCTTCCGAGCGGTCTTACCGGCGTTGCGGTCCTGCTCGATCGCGTTACCTCGCTGGGTGGCGTTCACATCGATATTTCGCTCGGTATGCTCGCGCTCAACATCCCCGTGGCGCTCCTATGCTGGAGCGGCATTAGCAAGCGCTTCGTCATCTTCTCGATGATGCAGGTCGTGCTCTCGTCGCTGTTCCTCAACGTCTTTCACTTCGCTCCATTTTTGGGCGACAAGATCATGCTCATCATTTTTGGCGGCGTGGTCTCGGGTCTGGGCGCTGCCATCGCACTTAAATCCGGCGCATCCACCGGCGGCACCGACTTTATCGCGCTGTGGGTTTCCAACCACACGGGCAAGACCATCTGGGGCGTCATCTTTGGTTTCAACTGCTTTATCCTGGCGATCTTTGGCTTTATGTTTGGCTGGGACAAGGCGGCGTATTCCATCGTGTTCCAGTTTATTTCGACCAAGACTATCGACAGTTTCTATCGTCGCTACGATCGCGTGACGCTGCAGATCACGACGCGTAAGGCAGACGAGGTCATGACTGCCTACGTAAACCATTTTCAGCACGGCATTAGCTGCGCCGAGGTCGTTGGCGGATACAGCCGCGAAAAGATGTACCTGCTGAACACCGTTGTCTCGACCTACGAGAGTCAGGACATTATCAAGCTGGTGTGCGACGTTGATCCCGGCGCCGTGATCAACGTGTTCCACACGCTCAACTTTGTGGGCGGCTGGTGGGGTGGTCATGTCGATGAGCCCATGCCCACGGCCGTTCCCGATCCCGACAAGCCCGCACGCATGGCCAGCAGGCAGGCGCGCCTCAGCGAACAGGACAGCCTGCAGCAGGACGACGGCAAGTAGGGTATTGGCATTTTGCCGGTCCTGCGCAACCCATCCGAACGAGCCCCCCGAAAGCACCGTTGCTTTCGAGAGGCTCTCGTTTGCCCAGATAAAACCTACCAAAATGAAGCTGTCGCTTTTTGGTAGGGAGGGTGTATCGTTTTATCATTATGAGGTAATATGAAACTAGACGTTATATACGTATTAGTTATTTCGATATTTCGATAAGAGTGATTAGATATGCCTGCACCCAAAAATGCACCGCTTTACCAGCAGATTTACGACGAAATCAAGGATGCGATCGAGAAAGGTGTTTATGCACCCAAGGAGCGTATTCCGTCCGAGCTTGAGCTAGCCGAGCAGTACGACGTGAGCCGCATTACGGTGCGCCGCGCCGTCGAGGAGCTGTGCTCCGATGGCTACCTGGTTAAGCAGCAGGGCCGTGGCACCTTTGTCTCCACGCCGCACATCAATCGCCAGTTTCACGCCTCGACGCTGCAGACGTTTACCGCGCTGTGTGCCGGCAACGGCATGAAGGCCGGTGCGCACGTGATCGATCGCCAGATCGTTCCGGCGCGCCAAAACGAGATGGAGTTCTTTGGCCTGCAGAAGGATGCGCTGCTGCTGCATATCAAGCGCGTGCGTACAGCCGACGGCGAGCCCATCTTTGAGGAGAACATCTTTGTGCCGTTTGACGCCTACCGTGAGCTGTTGACGGCCGATCTTGAGGACAAGTCTATTTTTGCCGAGGTCGAGCGTGTTGGCGGAATCCCGATTGTCTCGGTTGGCTACCGTACGGTCGAGGCCGTTCGAGCTAACGCCGAGCAGGCGGCCGAGCTGGGCATTGCTCCGCACGATCCGCTGCTCAACCTGCGTGCCGGCTTTACCGGTCCCGATGACGAGCCGGTTTTGATGGGTAAGCAGTACTACGTGGGATCGCGCTACGTTATGGTGATGTAGGGTTGGTTCCGCCGTTCTAACGAACGGCGGATCGGTCGACGCTGCAAGCCCGCCAGAGCGGCAATCTGCCTTTCAACTTCGGCGGCATGACCAGAAGGTCAATGCCGCCTCGTTTCAAGGCACCTTGCTCGCTCTGGCGGGCTTTCGCTGTCCGCGCCAAAACATCGGCGTTGCCGGGCCGGCACTTGGGGACGTTCCTTTTAATATGAGCAGGACATTGTCAAGAGGCAAAATCGGGCCTGGCCCCAACGATATGGGGTCAGGCCCTCTCCCTATATCAACCCGTCCGCGGCGACCTCGGCGTGTCTTACCGACGCTCGTCTTTGCAGTTTAATATCCGCCCGCGGCGATCTCTCGCTGGGCAATCCGTTGCTACGGCTGAGGCTTCTACGTCGAACCGACAGTCTGTGCACGCGTGTGGCGCCCTGGGCGCTCGCAGAAAAGGGACCTGAGGTTCGCCTCAACGGCTTCGGATCGAACCGCTTCCGGGGTGACTGGCTTATGTGCGGGGGACCGCCCCCCCCCTACGCCTCCTCGGCCATGAGGCCGACCGCCCATACCCAGCAGGCGAGCTCGCGCGCCGTGGCCACGTTCGCCTTGTTGCCGTGGACCCCGCGCGCGAGCAGCGCCTCCCGCCTCTCGACCAGCCTCCGCACGCCCTTGGCGGCATGCCTCCGGGCGCCCCGGTCCGGGGCCTGGCCCTTGGCGAGGCCCTTCGGCCGCCCCGAGCACGTCAGGTAGTGCCACGCGGCCTCGACCAGCGTCTTCCTCAGGTGTGGATTGGCTACACTGATGTGGACAGTTCCGGGAGGGGCGCGAGAGACGGGAGGGCCGTATATGAGGGACCCCAGG
>USLO01000063.1 GCA_900555515.1 uncultured Collinsella sp. | reverse complement strand
CTCCATTTTTTGTACCGCTCGGGTAAGATAGTCCGCATGAATACTTCAATTGACATTTCCCACATCCGCAACTTCTCAATCGTTGCGCACATCGACCATGGCAAGTCCACGATCAGCGATCGCATCCTCGAGCTCACCCATACCGTCGACGAGCGCGACATGGAGTCGCAGCTGCTCGACACCATGGATATTGAGCGCGAGCGCGGCATCACGATCAAGTCCAATGCCGTTCGCGTGTCCTATGACGCCGACGATGGCGAGACGTATCAGTTCAATCTGATCGATACGCCGGGCCACGTTGACTTTACCTATGAGGTCTCGCGCTCGCTGGCAGCCTGTGAGGGCGCGGTGCTCGTCGTTGACGCCACGCAGGGCGTCGAGGCGCAGACCGTCTCCAACGCGACGCTCGCCATGAACGCCAATCTGGACATTGTGCCGGCCATCAACAAGATCGACCTGCCCTCGGCCCATCCCGATGAGGTCAAGACCGAGATCGAGGATGACTTGGCGATCCCTGCCGATGATGCCGTGTGTGTCTCGGGCAAGACCGGCGAGGGCATCCACGATCTGCTGGAGTCCATTGTCTTTTTGATCTCTCCGCCCAAGGGCGATGCGAACGCGCCGCTCAAGGCACTCATCCTGGATTCGTACTTCGACGAGTATCGTGGTGTCGTCGCCACGGTGCGCGTCTTTGACGGCTCCATCAAAAAGGGCGATACCCTGCGCATGATGCAGGCAGAGGGCGACTTTTTGGTCGACGGCGTGGGTGTCAAGCGTCCTGCCGAGACCCCGGTTGACGCGCTGACGGTTGGCGAGGTCGGCTACGTGGTCACGGGCCTGAAGGACCCCGAGGCCGTTCGCGTGGGCGACACCCTTACCTGGGCGTCGAACCCCTGCCCCGAGCCGCTTCCTGGTTACCGCGAGGCCAAGCCCATGGTCTATACGGGCCTGTTCCCGATCGATAACAAGGACTACGAGAACCTGCGTGACGCACTCGATAAGCTGCACGTCAACGACCCGTCGTTGGTGTGGGAGCCCGAGACCTCGGTGGCGCTCGGCTTTGGCTTCCGCGTGGGCTTCCTGGGCCTGCTGCACATGGAGGTCGTCAAGGAACGCCTGGAGCGCGAGTTCAACTTGGACCTCATTGCCACGAGCCCCTCGGTGGACTATCACGTCTACAAGACTGACGGCGAGATGATTGATGTCCGTAGCCCGCAGGATCTTCCCGAGGCCACGCGCATCGAGCGTATCGAGGAACCCTACCTCAAGGCTAAGATCATCTGCCCGCCCGAGTATACGGGTGCCGTCATGCAGCTCGCTATCGAGCACCGTGGCATTACAACCGACATGATCCATCTCACGAGCAAATCGGTCGAGATGCGCTTTGACATGCCGCTCGCCGAGCTCATCCTGGACTTCTTTGACCAGCTCAAGAGCCGTACCAAGGGCTATGCCTCGCTCGACTACGAGTTCAACGAGTACCGTCCCTCCGAGCTCGTTAAGCTCGATATCTTGCTTTCGGGCGACGAGGTGGACGCGCTGTCGTTTATCGTCCACAAGGACAAGGCCTATGGTCTGGCCCGTGGCCTGTGCGACAAGCTTAAGGAGATCATCCCGCGTCAGCTGTTCGAGGTGCCCATCCAGGGTGCTATCGGCAATAAGATCATTGCCCGCTCCACCGTCAAGGCGCGTCGCAAGGACGTGCTTGCTAAGTGCTACGGCGGCGATATCTCGCGTAAGCGCAAGCTGCTCGAGAAGCAGAAAGAGGGCAAGAAGCGCATGAAGGCCATCGGATCGGTCGAGGTCCCGCAGGAGGCCTTTATGGCGATCCTCAAGGTGGACGAGTAGGTCTATGGCGCTTTCTGAATACAGCAAGCGGCTGCTGGGCGCCTATGCCGAGCAGCCGTTCCTTATGGCTCCCATGGCGGGCGTGACCGACCCTGCCTACCGCATCATGTGCCGCCGTCGCGGTGCCAACCTTGCCTACAGCGAGATGGTGAGCGTGGCGGGCCTTGCCTATGCCAGCAACAAGACCTGGCGCCTGGTGCTACCGGCCGACGAGGAGCAGCAGATTTGCGTGCAACTCTTTGGCTCCAAGCCCGATCAGTTTGCGAGCGCCGTCGCTGCCGTCGAGGAGCGCGTTGGCGATCGCCTGTCGCTCATCGATATCAATATGGCATGCCCCGCCCGCAAGGTTGTTACCAAGGGCGAGGGCTCGGCGCTCATGCGCACGCCCGACCTGGCGGAGAAGATCGTCGAGGCCACGGTGGGCGCGGCGCACGTGCCCGTGACCGTCAAGATTCGCAAAGGCTTTTATGCCGAGGACCGCAATGCCGCGACATTTGCCCAGATGCTTGAGGGCGCAGGGGCTGCCGCAGTCGCCGTGCATGGTCGTTGCGCCACGCAGCTCTATACGGGCCAGGCCGATTGGTCGGTCGTCGATGAGGTTGCCGACGCCGTTGAGATTCCCGTGATTGGTTCGGGCGATGTGTTCTCGGCCGAGGATGCTGCGGAGCATCTGCGCAACTCGGGTGCCAGCGCGGTGTTTATCGCGCGCGGTATCTACGGTAATCCCTGGGTCTTTGGTGATGCTCGCGCTCTTGCGCTCGATGGCATACCGGTGCCGCCGCGCAGCTCGGTCGAGCGCCTGGACGCCCTGCGTGAGCACCTAACGCTGACGCATGAGCTCCTGCCGCTCATGTCGCGTGCCCGCACGTATGCAAGCTGGTACTTAAAAGGCATGCCCCATGCCGCCGCTTGGCGTGCCCATGTGGTGCGCTGTTCCACTTACGAGGAGTTTATGGCACTGGTCGATGAGATCGAGCGCGATGTGGTGGCCTGCGAGGCCGCCCTTGCCGCCGGCGAATCGGTGCCCCCTCATCCTCTGGAGGCTTAAGGGTGGCCGTTACCGCACTGTACGTGCACGTGCCGTTTTGCGCCCAAAAGTGCCGGTACTGCGACTTTGACTCGCGCAGTTTTGCTCCGTGCGACCTGAGCGCTGCGCTCGATGCCTATTTTGAGCAGTTGTTCGCGCGTCTCGATGCTTTTGGCAAGGCTGATGCCCTTGACCAGATCCGCACCGTCTATGTTGGTGGCGGTACGCCGTCGCTGGCGGGGGAGCGCCTGGTGGAGCTGGCGCGGCGTATTCGTGCGTGGTGTGCCCCCGTTGAGTTTACCTGCGAGGCCAATCCCGAGTCGCTGACCGCCGAGCTTGCTACTGCACTTGTCAAGGTTGGTGTCACACGCGTCTCTCTGGGCGTGCAAACGCTCGATAACGCCGAACTTACTGCCATCGGTCGTATTCACGATGCCGATCGGGCGCTCGCCGCCATCGCGACGGTCAAGAACGCTGGGCTTGATGTGTCGTGCGACCTTATGTGCGGACTTCCCGGGCAGACCGCAGCGAGTTGGAAGCGCACGCTCGATGGCGTGCTGGCGGCGGCCCCGCATCATGTGTCGGTCTACCCGCTCACGCTTGAGGAGGGGACGCCCCTTTATCGCATGGCGCGCCGCGACGAGTCGCTCGAGCCCGACGAGGATTTTCAGGCTTCGTGCATGGACTTGGCACGCGAGCTCCTGGGTGCCGCCGGCTATCACCCGTATGAGGTGGCGAGCTACGCGCTCGACGGCCATGAGTGCGCCCATAACATTGCCTACTGGACCGGACGGGGCTATCTGGGCCTGGGTCGTTCTGCCGCGGGCATGCTCGACGCCGAGGATTTCGACCGTCTTGCAGGTTTGTTCCCCGGCGTGTCTTCTCGAGGCGATGCGTACCGCGTGCGTCTGGTGCAACGTGACGATGACGCGATGGCGTTCGAGACCGAATATCTGTCGCAGCGCGAGGCTGCGGCTGAAGACCTAATGCTCGCTTGTCGCATGACGCGTGGTGTCGCGTCCGACCTGTTGGTTCGTGCAGCTTGCGTCATCCCAGCGTGTGAGCTGGCAGCCGCTTGCGATCGCGCACTCGAATTGGGTCTTGCCACTTGGGTGCCCGAGACGCTCGGGGTCCATGAGGGACCCTTTACTTCGGCAGATGTCGTCGCGGGCCATGTTCGAGCTCGTTTAGCGCCGACACACCTGGGCTGGCTCGATGGAAATGTTCTGTTCGAGCTGTTTTGGGATCTAGCTTAGGCCGCTCGGGTAGAATTACCGAAATATATACGCTGCTGTGAGCAGGAGGTTGCCGCGCATGGTGACGATGAACGAAAAAGATTACTACGAGATTCTGGGTGTCTCCAAAGACGCCACCTCGCGTGATATTCAAAAGGCCTTCCAGCAAAAGGCCCGCAAGCTCCATCCGGACGTCAACAAAGAGCCGGATGCCGAGGAAAAGTTTAAAGAGGTTTCCGAGGCCTACGCCGTGCTTTCGGATGAGCAAAAACGTGCGCGCTACGATGCTATGCGTTCTGGCAATCCCTTTGCCGGCGCTCCTACGGCTTCGCCCTATGGTGGCGGCTACGCCGGTAGCACGGGTTATGGCAATCCTTTTGAGGGCGGCTTTCCTTTTGGCGGTGCCTGGGGCCAGCAGCGTCGTGGGCAGGCTGCCTACAATCCCGAGAACGGCGCCAATGTGGTCGTCGATATTAAACTCGACGCCAAGGAGGCCAAGGGCGGTGCCCGCAAGACCGTCCGCTACACGCGCTTCGATACGTGCGGACATTGCGGCGGCTCGGGTTCTGTCTCCTCCGAGCATGCCCATACCTGCCCGAGCTGCGGTGGCCGCGGCCACATCGACGTCGACCTGTCCTTCCTGTTTGGTGCGGGCACGTTTCAGTCGGTCTGCCCCGAGTGCGGCGGTTCCGGTAAGGTCGTGGCAGACCCCTGCCCTGATTGCGGTGGCAGCGGTCGTACTCGCGTAACCTCCGAGCAGACGATTGAGTTTCCTGCCGGCACGCACGATGGCGACGAGGTCCGCATTAGCGGCATGGGTCATGCTGGCACCAACGGTGCCGCGGGCGGCGACCTGGTGGGCCGCGCCCATGTTGAGGCCGAGCGCTTGGAAGGCAAAGCTCGTACCGGTTTTTACCTGATGGGCATCGTGGCGCCGTTTTTGGTACTCTCGGCCATCTCGGGCGTGTTCTCTGCCTTTGCCGTGATGTGCTTTATTCCGTTTACCATGGGCCTGTTCATGGTGCTTTCGGACGGCGTGCTTCATCGCAGTCTGCTGTGGTGGAAGCGCGGCGCGATGCAGTTTGCCAACGGTTTTGCCAACGGCTTCATGTTCGCGCTCGTGTCGGTTTGGTTCGCGAGCTGCTCGCAACGGGCCATGCTTTCGCCGTACCAAATGCAATAACATCAAACCCTCTGTTTGCGGTCGGCCCAGCTTGGGTATAGGACGCACTGTGACAATAATGAAAGTCGGAAGGATTCGGTCGTGTCGGAAAATAGGGATTACTACGAGGTGCTTGGCGTCGACAGGGATGCCGACGCGCGGACGATCAAGCGTGCGTTTCTAAAGAAGGCCCGTACCGTACATCCGGATGTTTCGGACGACCCCGAGGCCGAGGCCAAGTTCAAGGAGCTCAACGAGGCCTATTCCGTTCTTTCCGATGAGCAGAAGCGTGCTAACTACGACCGTTACGGCACTGCCGACGGCCCTGGTGGTTCGGGCTACGTCGATATCAACGATATCTTTGGTGGCATGGGCATGGACGACTTGTTCTCCTCGTTCTTTGGCGGCGGTGCCGGCGGTGGCGCCCGCAACCGTCGTGAGCGTCGTCGCGGTCGCGACATGGCCATCTCGCTTTCGGTGACGCTCGAGGAGGCGGCGCTCGGCTGCAAAAAGACGATCAGCTATGACCGCCTTGCTCCTTGCGAGGACTGCAATGGCACCGGTAGGGCAGAGGGCGCACAGGAAAAGCAGTGCGGCCGCTGTCACGGTACAGGCTACGTCACGACGGTCCAGCGCTCGTTCCTGGGCCAGGTTCAGTCTTCCTCGCCTTGCCCCGACTGCCATGGCGAGGGCACGGTTATCGACCATCCCTGCGAGACCTGCGACGGTCAGGGCCGCACGCCTTCGCATGAAAAGATTGACATCGATATTCCCGCCGGCGTTTCGACCGGTCGCCAGCTGCGCGTGAGCGGCTTTGGCGAGGCCGGCCTTCGCGGCGAGCCCTCGGGTGACCTGATTGTCAACGTGCGCGTTGCCGACCATGAGCGCTTTAAGCGCAACGGTGACGACCTGTACCTGGTGAGCGATATCTCGATTGCGCAGGCTGCGCTCGGCTGCGAGATCGAGGTCGAGGGCATTATGCCCGACGAGGTCGTTAAGGTGACGGTTCCCGCCGGTGCCCAGTACGGCGACACCGTGAGCGTCAATAATTACGGCATGCCGCGCATTGGCGGTGGCGGTTCGCGTGGCCGCCTGATCGTGCAACTGCGCGTGGTCGTTCCCACCAATCTTTCCAATAAGCAGCGCGAGCTGCTCCGTGCTTTTGCCGATGAGATGGGCGATGATGTCGCTTCTGGTAAGAAGTCGGTGACCGACCGTATCAAGAGTGCCCTCGACGATATCCTCGATTAAGGAGCCCGCGTGCTCGCACCCCATATTTCCGTCGTCAACCTCGGCTGCCGTGTTAACCGGGTTGAGTCTGACCGTATCACTGCCGATCTTATGCGCCTGGGCTTTGCTATGGTGGAGCCCCACGATGCCGATCTGATCGTCATTAACACCTGTGCTGTTACGGGCGAGGCCGAGGCCAAGACCCGTAAGGCCGTCCGCCATGCACTGGCCCATCAAAATGAGCCCTATGTGGTCGTGACCGGATGCGTGGTCAATTTGCATCCCGAGGAGCTGCTGGAGCTTTCGGATCGCGTGATCGCCGAGCCGTCCAAGATCGATGTCGCCGAACGTGTCTGCGAGGTGCTGGGCGTTGAGTCCGATAGCGTCCCCGCTTGCAGCGATGGCGAGGTGGTCGATGCGCTCGGTCGCTCTCGCCTGGGCGTGAAGATTCAGGACGGCTGCAACCATCGCTGCACCTATTGTATTGTGTGGAAGGCACGCGGCCCCGAGCGCTCCGTGCCCGTCGAGTCCGTGCTTGAGCAAGTTCGTGAGGCCCAGGAGGCCGGCGTGCCCGAGGTGGTGCTGACCGGTGTGAACCTGGGTGCCTACGATGGCAAGAGCGCGACCGACGAACATGTCGAAATCGATGAGCTGCTCGAGGCCATTATGGAGCGCACGTCTATTCCGCATGTGCGCATTTCCTCGGTCGAGCCCATGGATATCTCTGAGCGCCTGCTTAAGGTTATGGCGCGCTATCCGCAGCGTATCGCCCCGTTTTTGCACTTGCCCGTGCAGTCCGGCTGCACGGCGACCCTGCATCGCATGGGCCGTCCCTATAGCGCCGAGGCCTTCGTGGACACGGTGCGTATGATTCGCGCCAACTTGCCCCAGGCGTCTCTTTCGTGCGATGTCATCGTTGGTTTTCCTGGTGAGACGGACGAGGAGTTCGAGGAGTCGCTGGCGCTGTGCTGCCGTGTGGGTTTCTCGCGTATGCACGTGTTCCGCTACAGCAAGCGTCCCGGTACACTTGCTGCCGACATGCCCGACCAGGTGCCGCCCGAGGTTATGGCCGAGCGCAGCCGCCGTATGCGGGCCGCCGCGCAGGAGCTCGCTGTTGCCGACGCTCGTCGTCGCGTGGGCACGGTCGAGCGTGCCGTGCTCGAGTATGGTGACAACCTGACGCTCGGCTCGTTCCATCATGCCCGTCTTGACGATACCTGTGGACTTACAGCCCCGTGCCTGCTCGATGTTGCTATCATCGGAGTCGATGATTCCGGCTTGGTCCATGCGCGCAGGGAGGTTCATGGAAGCCTCGAAGATTAGACTTACCGTTCCCGAGGGTATCGACCCCTCGCGCGTTTTGGGCGCCGGCGACGGCGTCCTTCGTGCGCTCGAGAGCTTGGTTCGCGCCCAGGTGGTCGCCCGTGGCGATAACATCGCCGTGAGCGGTGACCCGGACGAGGTCGAACTCGTGGCGCGCTTTTTCGAGCATGCCTTTCGCGAGGCGGCCGCCGGGCGCACGCTGTCTGCCGACGATGTCTCTCGCTGCCTGGCCGTCTTGCGCGACGGTGAGCACGAGGCTACGTCGCTTCGCGATGACGTGCTGCTTTCGTATCGCGGCCGTGCCATTCGCCCCAAGACGCTTGGCCAAAAGCGCTATGTGGATGCCATCCGCACGCATACCATCACGTTTGGCCTGGGTCCTGCCGGCACCGGTAAGACCTATCTGGCCATGGCGCTCGCCATTGCCGCGCTCAAGCGCCACGAGGTGGGCCGTCTGATCTTGACGCGCCCGGTTGTCGAGGCGGGGGAGAACCTGGGCTTTTTGCCCGGCACCCTCGAGGAAAAGATCGATCCCTACATGCGTCCGCTCTACGACGCCCTTTTTGACATGATGGATCGCGAGCGCACCGATGAGCTTATGGAGCGCGGCGTGATCGAGATCGCCCCGCTTGCCTATATGCGCGGCCGCACGCTGAGCGATGCCTTCGTGGTGCTCGACGAGGCGCAAAATACCACGCCTGAGCAGATGAAGATGTTTCTGACGCGCTTGGGTTTTAACTCCAAGTTCGTGATTACCGGCGACCTGAGCCAGCGCGACCTGGTGGGTCGTCGTGGCGGTCTTGCCGACGTTGAGCAGATTTTGGGCCGTGTCGACGATGTCGCATTTTCGCACCTCGAGCGCGCCGACGTGGTGCGCCATGCCTTGGTGGGACGTATCATCGAGGCATACGACACTTATGATGACGCGCGCGAGCAGCGCCCGCGCGACCGAAAGGAGTCCCGTTGAGTGTATTGATCAGCAACGATGCCGAGCTCGATACGCTGCTCGATGCGCAGGAGGTGGAGCACATCTGCGAGGTCGTGCTTGCCGCCGAGGGCGTTGAGCGTGAAGTCGAGATTTCCCTTTCGTATGTCGACGAGGACGAGATGCACGAGCTCAACCACGAGTGGCGCGGTATCGATCGCACCACCGATGTACTCTCGTTTGAGTGCGATTCGGCCTTTGACGATGACATTCCCGCCGATGAGACGCTTGAGCTCGGCGATATTATCTTGGCCCCGCAGGTTATTGCCCGTCAGGCCCCCGGTTTTGCCAATAGCCCCGCTGACGAGTGCCGTTTGATGCTCGTTCACGGCATGCTGCACCTGCTGGGCTATGACCATATCGAGGACGACGAGGCCGAGGTCATGGAGGCCCGCGAGGACGCCATCCTGCGCGATCTGGCGCTCGAGCGCGGCGAGGACCCCAAGCTGGTCCACGTCGGCCCCATCACCAACCACGCCCACGACTAGGAGCCGTCTATGATTCCCGGATCGAACAAGGACCATCC
>USLO01000062.1 GCA_900555515.1 uncultured Collinsella sp. | reverse complement strand
CAGGACGGATACCTTGGGGTTTGCGGATAATCTTGCGCTCGTGTTTGCCGGATCTGCTCCGTTTGAGCCTAGGCCCGGGGTCATGTTTGTGCCTCCGCTAGGATGGCTTTTTCTCATTCTGCTTATTCTCTATACAACACTCGATTATCCGACCGAATCGTTGCACGGGTTTGGTTTGCAAGCGCTTGTTCGATGTCGGGCAAGAATCCTTTGGTGGGTCTCGCGTTTTATCTTGGTGGCGGCGGTAACGGCATTTTCGCTGCTCGTGGTGGTTTGCTCTGTTGTGATTTGGAGCTTGGTGGTGAGCTCCTCGTTCAGCGCGGTCATTCATGGCGAGTCGCTTCAGCTGGCTAATTTGGCGCCGTGGTTTCTCAAAGCTGCCGAGGCGGATGCGCTGCCGTTTTTCGTAGGACTCTTTCTTGCTTTCGAGGCGCTTGCGTTTGCGCAGGCAGCGGTCGGGTTTGTGCTTGGGTCGTCGGTCTCGTTTGTGGTTTTAATGAGCTCCCTGATCTGTTCGGCATTTGCGCGGCATTGGGTGCTGCTGGGAAATGCCCTGATGCTGTTGCGCTGGGGCGGAATTGTCAAAGAGGGAATCGCGACGGGCTCGAGCGTCTTGTTTTCAATTGTGATTATGTCGTTATGCCTATCGTTGGGTGGACTGTGGTTTCGAAGGGCCGACCTTATAGAAAAGGGGGACAAGATATGAGCGTGATCGTTAGGGACGTATCGAAGCGCATGGGCAAAAACGATGTCCTGCGCAACGTGTCCATCGAGGTTGACCCTGGGACCGTGGTCGGGCTTCAGGGGATAAACGGTTCGGGCAAGACCATGCTCATGCGAGCGGTCTGCGGATTGATCAAGCCTACCGAAGGCGAAATCTCTATCGATGGCCAAAGGCTTGGGGCGGACATCTCGTTCCCGCCGAGTCTGGGGATGTTGATCGAGGCGCCTTCCTTTTTAGGATATCTGTCTGGCTACGATAATCTGGAGCTCATCGCCCAGATCAAGGGCGTTGCCACCCCCGAGGACATTCACTCTGCCCTGCGGCTCGTGGGACTCGATGCAGACGAAAAAAAGAAGTTCCGAGCATACTCGCTTGGGATGAAGCAACGTCTGGGGATAGCTGCGGCAATTATGGAAAAGCCGAAGCTACTTGTTCTCGATGAGCCAACAAATGCCCTCGACGAAGCGGGCGTTGGAATGCTCAAGCGCGTTGTGGCGATGGCGGCCTCAACGGGTCGCGAGGTTATTCTGTCCAGCCATGACGGAGAGGTGCTCGCGGAGCTTGCCGATAGAGTTTACTGCATGCGCGACGGTGCCGTTGTGAACGTTCGGGAAAGGTCGTGAGCGCGATGAAGAAGGCCCTGTGGACGAGAAGGTCGATGCTCGCGCTTTTCGGCTGTGCTGTTACTGGCCTTGCGGGCATGAGGGTGAGCGTCGTTAACGGGAACCGGACGGTCATTCCTGAGAAATACTATGCAGAGGGCGAATGGCTCTCGATGGATGGGGCGTTTCTGGGGTCGAAGGATGTGGCGACTGACGGGTATTCGTTTTGTATAGACGGGGCGGAGCTGCTCACGCCGCGCGAGTATCTCAAGCGTGCGCATGATGATTATTCAAAATATGGCATCGTGGATACGAAAACGAAATTGAAGGACGCCGACACCACATGTGTTATCGCCGTAAAGATGCGTGTCAGGAATAAGGACAATGTCGAAGGCGGAATCAAAACGTATGCTTGGCATTTGGTGCCGGAGCACGCGCCAAACTATGACTTTGTGGTCAATACCGATCTGATAACGCAGGCAATGCCGGCCCTGGGCGGTTCTGCTGCGTTTGCTGTACAGGTTGGGGCGGAGAACGAGTTGCTCGTCCCATTCATGATGCAAAACACCAACGACTATTTCGAAGGTTACGAGACCGTTCGTTTTGAGAAAGCATTTCCCGGGACTTACACGATGAAGATGACCGATCTGCCGGAGCGAAGGCTCTTAAGGTTTGAAGTGAAGTAACTCGAAGGTCCTGTTGGGGGAGCCTCATCCTACGCTGAAGTGGGATGAGGCTCCCTTCGCAGTGGCGCTCGGCCCTAGTGCTTCTTCTTGCTCTTCTTCTTACAGGTACAAAAACAATCTGCGCGAGCTGATCCATATCGCGATTAACGACTGTCACCCGAAGAATATGGAGCTCGCCCTTCATGGCCATACAGATGGTCACCTCCTGCTGGATGCGATCGAGATCGAGCGGCAGCGCAACCGGATGATGTGTCAGACGATGGGATTTCGACATGCAGTTGTTGATGCGCACAACGGAGATCTTGTTGCCGTGATGCACAGTCCCGATGATGCCTATGACTACTGCGACTATTTTGCCACGGTTCGTCGGGACGCTACTGTTCTCGATTTGTGGGCTGAGATTTAAAACATCTCGCCTGTTTCAATGCGTTTTTTGGGTTTATAACTGTTCGCTTTTTCGGTTGTGTCGCAGTTCACTAGTTCATTCATTACGTTCTTCGTATCGTCTGTAAATCAGTTATGTTGCGGTTACACAGCTCTGTTGTTGCGTTTTGTCGTAATTCAGCAATGACATAGCCGGGACTCGCCCGCAAGTGTCGTACGCTGCCGTACAAAACTGCGTTTCGGCCGTCCGCGTACTGCCAAGGCTCTGCCCTAGCGTGCGCCGCTTGCGGCGGTTGTTCATATCTGAACTGCGACACAACCGAACAAAGCAATTACGACACTACGCAACTGTGTAATTACCGAACTACGTGATAACGACAAAACTGAAAAACGTAACCGTTGAATTGCAGAACAATGAGCTAACGCCGCGAGTGCCGGGTGCTAGGGCAGAGCCCTAGCGTGCGCCGCTTGCGGCGGTACGCTGCCGGGCATTTTGTACGGCAGCGTACGACTCTTGCGGACAGATTTCAGGACCGAATAGTCCGATGTTCAATAGTTCTGTTATTACGTGGTTACATAGTGCGGCTATTCCGCTTTGTCGTTATTGCGTTATGTCGCATTGTCGATATTACGTAGTTCGGTTTTTCACTTTTTACGCCGTTAACTTATTCATTTGTTACATAGTGCCGCTATTCCGTGGCGTCACTTTTATGCCCACCGCGTGCGTATTCGACGGTGTGGGCGGCGTCTCCGAACACCTCGACTGCTGCCGCCACGAATTGCGGTGTGGTGCGCCTCGGGATATAGAAAGTTTTGTTGCCGAACACGATTGCGATCCAGGCGTTACGGTAGATGAATTGATATGCCGCCTCTCTTGAGCGCTTACCGCAGTATTCCTCTGCAATCTCGTCGATCTGCCAGAGATGGCCGAAGCCGACGATATATTCGGCGATGTACGCGCTCGTCTTGATTCGCACGCGCCGCGGGCGGCGGTACGGAGCATAGCTGCTTTTCCCGGGGTCCGCTTTAACGGGCACGGAATAGACCTCGGCTCGAGCCTTTTCAGCGACCACGCGCCGTGCATCATCGAGGCTATAACGCTTGCACAGGCGCTCGCCGTCGTCGGTTGAGCACTTCACGGTGATTGACTTGATATGCGGCGCCAGATACTTGTACATCCATGCTCGCGACGCGCCGAACTCCCACCGCAGATCTTCAATACTCAAGAACTCATCCATCTTCTGACCTCGATTTTCTGCCGATAAACGAGAAATCCCGCAAGAGACGCATACTTGTACCCCCATCGTAAATGTGTGTACAAATCTGCCGCCGACCCGGGCGGTTCGGCGCTTGCCAGGGCTCCGCCCTTGGACCGGGGGAAGGACACTCGTGCGCCTTGTTATTACGATAACGGACAGGAACGAAATAGCGCCAAATTTCAAATTATTACGATAAAAGACACGGGTGAGGCGGCGTGTGCGATGGTGTCTGCGAGAGATTATTACGATAACGGACATGGCGGATTTATCGACCCAGCACCGGGTGTTCCCCTCGAAGATGCGACCGCCGTGGCGTCACCATCCAAAATCGCGACATTGGGATGGTGCAAACTGACCCTTAAGAGTCAGTTTGCACGCCAGCTTCGTTCAACGTCAGACATTGGGAATGTCAGACATTGAACCTGCGGCAAAGCCGCAGCTGGGGCCGCATGCGGCCTGAAATCGCTCGCGAAGCTCGCTTGATCGTGCGCGAATGTCTGACAGTGCTGTCAGACATTGTCGGACAATTCAAATGTCCGACAATGTGCACGGGATCGCACTCGCAAAGCTCGTTGAGCGGTCGATAGGCGCTTTGGAATCGGCGTAAACGGCGGGTGCCAGAAAAACGACCTCACGGAATCGCGCCCATGGTCGATAGAATCGACCGCCCGGGCACGTACTCCCGGGCGGTCGATTCATATGCTTATTCGAGATTCTGTTTGGTTTTGGGGCGACGGCCCGTCTCTATGAGGCGAATTAGCCGTACAGCTTGAGTTCCTGCGGCTCCATATGGTCACTCCCGAGAACGACATCCCTGATGTAGTCCTGCGGCAGCAGCTCGACAGGCAAAATTGTCGCCAGGAAGTCGTCGAACCGCGCCCGAGGCGTCGGGTCGGGCGCATGCATGACCTTGGTCGCGCCGTCGGGCAGGGTGATGGTGAGCCGCACCGCTCCGTTGCGCCGATACGCCCTCGACCATTCCTCGTCCGTGTCCCCGTAGCCTTTGCGGTCCGCGGTCGTCCTCCAAACGGTCCCCAGCTCGTCGAATGACCGCGGGTGCTCGCCGAGGTCGACCCAATGCAGTTCTGACCTCTTGCGCCTCGCCGCGTTATAGGCCGGCTTCCATTCGTCCGGCAGGTAGACCCTCTCGAAGACCTCGCGGGACATCTCGCGGAACTTAACTTCATCCGCCCGCGACCGGCGCGGGTCGCTGCCCAACTCGGCCGCCTCGGCGGCCGCGGCCTCGAGCCAATCCATCGCCTCCCGGCTGCCCGCGAGAATATCCGCCGCGCCGACGACTCGGGTGCGCCTCTCGACCGTGCCGTTCACCGCCAAGTCGCGCAGCTCCTTGCGGGACCAGATGAAGCCGCCGCCGGGCCCGAGGCCGACCTTATCGGACCAATCGCCCGACACATAGATGTGCCGGATATGCTTGCAGTGTGACAGCACGAACGGGCGCGTACACTGCAGGGCCCGGCAGACCTGCTTGGTGGTCACGTCGAATTCGTTTTTGACGGCGTCGCCCAGCTCGTCGATGCCCTCCGGCAGCGTGATCAGCCCCGGGTCGTTCTCGTTTGTCCTCGGCTCGCACCTGCCCATAGCAATCGCCTCCTAATTATGTTAGTGATTTCGCTAACACTTTTATACCCGTTTGCAGTGGGGCCATCGGCAAGGGAATCGCGAAAGGGGCCCACCATTGAATAAAGCAGACGCCTTGCCCGGCGCCCTGTTTAATCGCGCTCATGTTAGTGATATAGCTAACATGAGCGCGATGTAGCCCATTTCGCTCCCACGGAAAGGCGCGCCGTGAGGCTATGCCGACCTGAGGATTCTCTCAGCCTTCTCGAGCGCAGCCGAGCGCAGGAACTCCGACTTCTGCATACCGCACGCGGTGGCCGCCCTCTCGATGAGATCGGCGCCCGTTTTCGGGCACTTGAAAGACAGATTGGCGTTGGCCTCTCCCTCGGAGAGCCTTGGGCGGCCGACGCGGAGGTTTGCCAGGGCCCCCGTCCAAGAGCCGGATTCATATTCCGCGCACTCGCGCTCGATGTCCTCGTCCGTGATTACGGTGCCGTTTGCAAGCCTGAACTCCATCAGTAACCTTTCCTTCTCGCGCTCTCGATCTCCTTCAGCGTCTTCTTGCTCGGCGGCGTCATGGCGTGATAGATAAGCCATACGCCGTCAGCCAGGAGGACTCCGACCATCTCGATATACCGGCCATGTGGGTCGTAGCCTGTCCGCATCTCCTGTTCCCCGGGTACGCGAACGGCCGCGAAGCGGTAGTTCTCCCATGCCGCCTCGACATCTCCGGCATCCAACTCGGGGTGTCGCTCGTGAACCCTTCGGTGTATCTGAACCATTGGCCTCCAATCGTACGAGAATATTCTACTACTATTTGGTAGTAGAATATTCGACGCATCAACTTATAAGGCCTATTCGCCAACCGTTCGTTCCAAAACGTATGTTTGGGGAACCTACGGCGACGCGCAACATCCTAACGGCGCTTCGGCTGTCAATAACTCCTATACCAACAGCGAGGATCAGGGACATTACGAGCAGCAGGCGACCGGCAAGCACTGGGTCGTGGACGTGGTCGGCCACTGGGAGTAGGGATTGCCTTCAGGCGGTATCGCGCTGTCGCTGCGATTCACATCGCATGAACGATGGATGAACTCGCATGAAAACCAAAGCATACGGTAGTTTTATCTGACTAAAGAGGGTAAAATCACCGTAGAAGACGACGCATCCCGTGTAAGTAACAAGGAGCGCGGGCGGCCTAGTTTTCAACTTTTGTTAAATGCCCGGGCTCCACCCCGGGCATTCTTATTTGCGCCTGTCGCGGCGCAAATGCCGTCCACCGTCCGCACCGCGCGTACGCCTACGGACCTTAACTCGGACATCATACGAATCGAAAAACGCAATGACGAACGTGCCGACCGTCGCAAGGGCGGCCAGCGCATCAAGGATCTTTAGCATAGGGAAGCCTCCAATCGAATTGTCGGCCGCCCGCGCACGGAATGCGTCGTCTCGTCAATTCTAGCTGAACCAGCGGCTGTCGAACTTAATAACCAGATGGCCACAGTCCCAAAACGTATGCCTCTGGGCACTCGAAAATCGAACCCTCGATGCCGTGAACGTCGAGTGCCAAAACCCAGTGTCAAAACCTCCGCGTCAATTCCCATGGGAAAATCAAATACGAGGCAGGAGGCTGAAATGACACGTTACGGATATGCTCGCGTGAGCACGAAAGACCAGAGGTTGGACCGCCAGATCGAGGCTCTGGTGAACGCTGGCGTGGCCTATGGCCATATCTACAAGGACAAGGTCACGGGTGCCCAGGACGGCGACCGGACGCAGCAGAAGCGCCTGTTCAAGAAGATGCGGGCGGGCGACGAGGTGGTGGTCGAATCCTGGGAGCGCTTGACCAGATCGACCAGGCAGCTGCTCAACTATGACCTTATGTTTCGAAACCTCGGCGTGAAGCTCACGTCCCTGAAACAGCCCGTGGATCTAGATACCGCATTCGGGCGCTTCGTGCTTGGCACCCATGCTTGCACCGCGGAACTTGAGCGAGATCTGATCAGGCAACGCCAGGCCGAGGGTATCGCCGTCAAACGGAGCCACGGCGGCAACGTGGGTGGCAGGCCTCGCACTGCCGGCGTCAAAGCCGATGCCGCAGTAAGGCTCTATCTTGGAGGAGAGACTCCTATTCCCGATATTTGCGCTGCGACTGGCGTCTCCAAATCAACGCTGTACCGCATCCTTCGTGAACGCGGATTGGTGGGCGTCAGGAAATAAGTCCGTCTGTCGTTTCGCGATTTGCCTAATAGGCCCGAGTGCGGCGGCGTTACTATATAAGGGTGCGGTATTTCTCTAACCGAAAACCTGCGTGAACGCATGACTTGAGACGCCTTTTTAGAACTCACCGATCGCAGGAAAAAGACAACTCAACAGCGGCCGTGCATTGTTCCCAGCCATATGGCATGGCGGAGCCATGCCCGTTGTTGATTGGAGTGCCGCATCATGGCCGAAAACCAAGTCCAGTCCGAAAAGAAAATGACCAGTCTGAATGTCTCATCGGAGACCCGTGACGCCATAAAGGACATCAGCACGAGCCTTGGTCTCTCGCAGGCCGATACCGTCGCCCGCTTGGTCGATGGCTACCACCCTAACGCCACTCCTGGCGTGAAGGCTGCGCTCGACGCATCGGCCGTCCTCGATGAGGCGGTCGAGCGGGTCAAGCGCATCATCGTGGGCGCTGCCGAAGCTGCCGCGATGGAGGCTCGTGCTGCCCGCGAGGACGCTGACGCCGCCAAGAAAAGTGCAACGGAACAGATTCAGAGCATCAAATCTAATTGCGTCGAGCAGGTCGCCGCCATCAAAGAGAAATTCGAGCTGGATACTGCGAGCTTGGAGATTGAGAACGATGAGCTCCACGCCACCGTCACCGATTACCTCTCGCAGCTCAAGAAGCTCGATTCCGAGAACAATCAGCTCTTGGCAGAATCAGCCGCAAAAGACGATCGAATTGAAAGCATGAGGGGCGCGGTCGACGCCGCGGCCAAGGCTCAGGCCGATCTCAACGTCTCCCTCCTCGCCCAGCGTGACCTGATGGCCGAGGTCGCCGCCCTCAAGGACCGCCTCGCCGCCTCCGAGCAGCGGGCGGCCGTGGCCGAGGCCAAGGTCGAGGTCATGACCCAGGCGAGGGGCGAGTAGATATGTCCGACAAGCTAAGGCCGTCTCGCCGTGAGTTGATAACGGCGGGGCTAGTCGTCTTTTTGGTCACGGCACTCGTCTGGACTGTCATTGATGGTGCCGGCGCAAATGCGCTCACCATCAGCGGTGTCATCACCCGTCAAAATGCCGTCTGGGCTTCGCTTGCAGCAGTTTCAGTGGTCATGCTCGTTGGGGCTTGGCTGTTTGGCTGATGGCATTCAAAAACAATTAAGTTTGGAGTAGTCGATGGAACATCTCTCTGTTAAAAAGGCAATCAACCTAGCTCGGAACTTTGGGGCTGCGGGTGTTCTGGCAGCCGCCCTAGTTATGGCCTCTGGGTGCAGCCAGGCAGACGATCGCCAGACGGCAGTTCAGGTCGCCGATTCTGATAACGCGCAGGAAGACGGGGTTTACGGCAAGATGGAGTATTCAGTCACCGGCGTCGAGGTGCATGATTCCTCGGCTGGCGATGGCGGGAAGGTTGCCGTTGTTCGCTGGCACGCCATTAACAACCGATCGGCAGATTCATGCGCTGTTGGTAGCTACATCACGGCTTATCAAAATAAGCAGATGCTATCTCGCGGGTTTGCCGCCGATTTGCAGGAAGACCACTTCTCTTCGCAAGGACTTGCGCCGGGAGGCGAATGCGACGGTGTGTCGATTTTTGACCTCAACGACATGTCTCCCATCGAAGTGAAAGTCGACGGGATGGGTGCCGGGTCGAACTCCCTCGACCAGACTTTTGAATTGGAATAGTCCATATGGCGCCTAATTTCTAGAAACCTTCTAGAGCGCTTCTAGAAGGTTTCTAGAAGCGGGCGCGGCATCTTCGATCGACACGATGTCTTGGTAGATCAGGCGGTGCTTGGCGTCGCGCCATTTGTCGTCGTGGTAGTGGCCGAAGAACCAGGCGCGGTAGCCGAGCTGACCGTCGAGCTCGGCAAGGAATCGCTGAAGTCGGTCGCCCCGATACTCGCGTCCGCGCTCGCGACACAGCTTCTCCGCCAGGGCGGCAGGGGCCTCGTGAGTCACAACGTAGTCGACCTTCCAGCCCACGCGGTCGAGCGAGGAGCGGCAGTGCTCCGTCTCTTCCTCGCTCGGCATCTCCTCGGGCCACCAGCTCCTCCCCTCCTTGCGATACTGCCTGTCGTTGCTCGCGGCGCCGCCCATGGCAAGGACTGTGAGCCCGTCGATATCGAACACCTCTCCGCGCATCAGGTGCAGCACGCGCGGTCGCACCTCATGGACGAGCCCATCGTTCCACTCCCGTACCGGCAGATTGGCCAAGGCGTGATGGTTCTCATGGTTTCCGTCG
>USLO01000061.1 GCA_900555515.1 uncultured Collinsella sp. | reverse complement strand
GATCCCGAGACCGGCGCGCAGCTGTCCGATGCGTTTGTGCGCATTAAGGGCAAGCTCGAGCGCTCGGACCGTGGCGATCAGATCATCGCGCAGGAGATTGTGCCGCTTGAGCTCAACGAGGAGAACAACAAGCCCAAGGTCTTTGAGGTCATGGTGCCCAACAGCCGCTTTAGCCAGGGCAATATGGCGCGTCTTGCCACGGTGCTTACCACCAACCCGGGCGGCGACCGCGTGGAGATCTTTATCGAGCAGGTGGACGGGCGCGTGCTGCGCGCCGAGGTACCTGCCAAGGTCAACGCGCGCTCGATTCCGCTGCTAGCCGAGGCCAAGGCCATCGTGGGTAACCAAGGCAGAGTAACGGTGATCTAGGGACGGCGTTGCTGAGAGGTAGCTAATTTGGGACGGGGCTATTTTAGCTACCCTTTGGCTGACGGCGAATGAGTCGGGGTTGGAATACATCTCAACCGACATACGGGGGGTAGCCAAAAAAGCCCCGTCCCAAATTAGCTACCCCGGGTGAGATTGGAGGAAGTGATGGCACAGGGGACGTTTGTGCAGGCGCTCCGGAAAGAGGCGGCGCTGAGCGGCACCTTTATGAAGGGCCGCTCGCTCATGCTCAACGGCGCCGTGCTGTCGATCGAGGACAGCGGCTCGCGCTTCTCCAAAAACGTGACGGTTGAGGGCTCGGTGCGCGGTTCGCGTGGCGATCTGTACAAGACGCACGTGGCGCTCGACATGGACGAGCACGAGGTGATCGACTACGACTGCGATTGCCCCGCCGCCTATCGATACCCCGGTATGTGCAAGCACGCTATTGCCACGGCTCTGGCGTATTTGGATGCCAGCGGCGCCGAGCCCGTCGAAGGTTTGCGCACGCCGGTCCGCACGTTTACGGCGCAGCCGAAACAGCCCGCGCGCACCGCGCCCAAAGCGCCGGCCGTCAATCCCAACTTTCCCTTCCCGGCGCCCGTCCCCACGAGCCCCAGCCTCATGGCGGCGCTCTCCGATCTTTCGGACGCGCGTATGGATGAGCTGGGGAGCATGCGCCGCAAGCTTGCCGGTGCCGTTGACCCCGACGCCCCCAAAGCGGCGTTGGAGCCTTCGTTGGTGCCGTACTACAATCCGCTGTTCGCCGACCGCTTTAGCTGGGCGCTCGAGTTCCGCATTCGCTGCGGTTCGGTGTCCTACGTGGTCAAGGACATCGACGGCATGGCCGATGCCTACGTGCGCGGCGGCACCTTCTCGTACGGTAAGAAGCTCACGTTTGTCCATACGCCCGAAGCCTTCGAAGACGTGTCGACAAAGCTGCTCAACCTTGTCGTGACGACAGTTGCCTATCTCGATGACATCACAAGCTCGCGTTCGGCGTCGTACGACTTTGCCCGCAGTGGTTTTGTCGCCGAGCGTCAGTTGCCGCTGTCCGAGCATAGCATCGTATATGTGCTGGACCTGTTGCGCGGCCAGAGCATCTCTTTTGAGCCCGCCTGGTCGCGGGGGACGACGACGCATCGCACCTATGACGTGGCGGTTGAGATGCCTCCGGAAGGGGAGGACGAGGCGCTGTCTAAGCGCCCACCGCTCCTTGCCGCCAAAATCGCGCCGGCGGCTGGTGGCAGCTACGATCTACGCCTGCCGGCCGATGCATACTGCTTTGCTTCGGGCGACGTTGCCTATCTGGTCGACACCCGCCGTGCGCGCCGCGCCGATGTGGCGTTTGCCCAGCATGCGGCGCCGTTTCTATCGCGCTTGCTGCCCTGTCGCACGCCGATCCATATCGCTGTCGACCAGGTGGGGGAGTTCTGTCGTATGGCGCTGCCCATTTTGCGCGACTACACCGACCTTACCGCGCCCGCCGTGCTCGACACCGTGGCGCCCGAGCCGAGCTTTGCCATGGCAATCGGTGTCGACGACGGGCTCGTGACCTGCAAGATTACGGTTTCCTACGGCGACTGGTCGGCAGATCTCTTTAGCCTGGGTGCTCCGGGAAGCCCCTTCGAAGAACAGCGCCCGGGCGTGCCGCCGCGCGACGAGATAGCAGAGTTTCGCGTTATGGACACGGCGGCCCTGTATTTCGACTTTTACGAGGGCGGCCTGGCGTTTGAGGAGCGCGACGACGAGAGCCTGTTCTGCTTGCTGACCGAGGGCCTGTCTGCCCTGTCCGAGCTGGGCGAGGTCATGCTCAGCGACCACCTACGCCAGATCTCGGTGCGCCCTGCGCCCAAGCTTTCGGTGCGTGCCACCGTCAAGAGCAACCTGCTCGATGTTGAACTGGGCGCGAGCGGTCTTTCGGCGGCAGATCTTGCCATCTACCTCGACTCCTACAAGCGCCATCAAACGTTTGCGCGCCTTACGTCCGGCGACATCATTCGCCTGGACGAGGGCGCTCGAGCCGCGTTTGGCCTCGCCAAGGACCTGGGCGTCGATGCCGTCGACCTGCTCGACGGCGTGTCGCTTTCCGCATCGAGCACCCTGTTCGTCGATAGCATGCTCGCGCGCACGCCCGCGCTCGAGGCCGATCGCGACGCTGCGTTCCGCCGTACCGTCGAGCGCCTGGACACGCTCGGCAAGATGGACTTTACGGTACCCGCCTCGCTCAAGGCCACGCTGCGTGGCTACCAGGTCGACGGCTACCAGTGGCTCGGCTCGCTTGAGCATCTGGGCCTCGGCGGTATCTTGGCCGACGATATGGGCCTGGGCAAAACGCTCCAGATGATCGCGCATATCCTGGTGCGCGTGGAGGCGGGGGACAACAAGCCCACGCTCGTGGTATGCCCGGCCTCACTCGTGTACAACTGGACTGCCGAGCTGGAGCGCTTTGCGCCCTCGCTGGATGTGTGCGCCATCGTGGGCGCCAAGGCTCAACGCCGCGTGCAGATAGCAGGCGCCGACGAGCATAACGTGGTCGTGACGTCGTATGACCTCATGCGCCGCGATATCGACGAGTATGCCGAGCGGGACTTTGCCCGCGTGGTGCTCGATGAGGCCCAGTACATTAAAAACCCGCTCACCCAGGTGGCGCGCGCCGCAAAGCGCCTGCCGGCTGGCGTGCGCTTTGCCCTGACGGGCACGCCCATCGAAAACCGCCTATCCGAGCTCTGGAGCATCTTCGACTTTTTAATGCCGGGCCTGCTCGGCACGCGCGAGTCGTTTGCCAAGCGCTTCGAAAGCCCGGTCGAGCATGCCGAGGGCGACAGTGCCGCTCGCCTGCAAGCGCTCGTGTCGCCGTTTGTGTTGCGCCGTGTCAAGGAAGACGTGGTGGCCGACCTGCCCGAGAAGATCGAGGATACGGTCATGGCGCAGCTCACCGGCGAGCAGCGCAAACTCTACCTGGCCAACCAGGACCGCATCGCCCAACAGGTGCAGCATCGCGAGGCATCCGAGTTTAAGAAGGACAAGCTCAAGGTGCTCGCCGAGCTCACCAAGCTGCGCCAGATCTGCTGCGACCCGCGTCTGCACTACGAGGATTACAAGGCGGGGAGCGCCAAACTCGATACGTGCATGGAGCTCGTGCACGGCGCACTCGACGGCGGACATCGCATCCTGTTGTTCAGCCAGTTTACGGGTATGCTCGATATTATCGGTAAGCGCCTGGCCAAGGAGGACATCGCCTTCCTTAAGCTCACGGGCGCTTCGTCTAAGGAGAGCCGCGCCAAGATGGTCGCGCAGTTCCAAGCGGGCGAGGTTCCGGTCTTTTTGATTTCGCTCAAGGCGGGCGGCGTGGGCCTTAACTTGACGGCTGCCGACGTGGTCATCCACTACGACCCGTGGTGGAACGTGGCGGCGCAGGACCAAGCAACTGATCGTGCACACCGTATTGGCCAGCAGCATACCGTGACCGTGTACAAGCTCATCGCCAAGGACACGATCGAGGAGCGCATTATGCAGATGCAGGAGTCCAAGCGCGACCTGGTCAACAGCGTGCTCGGCGGCGACGGCATCTCGTCGGCACTGTTCACGCGCGAGGATGTTCTGGCGCTGCTCGGCGGCGACGGGCGCTCGCCGCGCGCGGGGTGGGACTGCTGGAGCGGACAGGACGGTCGACGCATTTTGGCCCGACCGCTTGCCTGATCCGTTATGTGTTCATTTGCAATGCCGTGGATGGTTTGTCTGCCTTTGGGCATAAGAACCATCAAGAACATTGGCACATCAGCAAAGGAGAACATCATGGCGAAATTCTTTAAGGACCCCGACGGTAAGCTCATCGCTGCCCTTGGCGACGGCGTTGCGACCCCTGCCGGTTGCACGGAGCTGACCGCAAACACTGAGGACGCGGCGCACGAGAAGCACGTGCCTGTTGTCGAGACCGAGCGCGATGGTCACGTGATTCGCGCACGCGTTGGCTCGGTCGAGCACCCCAGCCTGCCCGAGCACTACATTGAGTGGATCGCCCTTGAGGCCGAGGGCCGCTTAGAGGTCCATTACCTTGAGCCCGGCATGAAACCCGCGACGTTTTTCGCGGGCGGCTCCAAGACCGGTACCGTCTATGCCTATTGCAACCTGCATGGGCTGTGGTCCACGACGTTCTAGGAGCGCCCCCGCTCGGGGTATCATAGCTAGCATATGCACATGCGAGCGCCGACTGCATCATGCGGCCGGCGCTTTTACTACGATTTCGATGGTTTACGACGGAAAGGGCTGAGCCATGAAGCTCGCGCTTGCACAGATCGATATGCGCCTGGGTGATATTGAGGGCATTTGCGGCCGCATCGAGGACCAGGCTCGTCTGGCCCACGAGCGCGGGGCGCGCGTGCTGTGCGTTCCGGCTCCGCTCTTTATGGGCACCATGCCCGGTGGCCTGGTGGGCGCTGCCGACTTTGAGCACGACGTGCTTGCCGGCTTGACTGGTGTCGCCGAGCGTATCCAGGAGCTTGACATGATCTGCATCGTGCCCGCGGCGGTTTCGTTTGAGGGCCAGCCGCTGCTCGACTACATGATGCTCAAGGACGGTCATGTGGTGCCGGCGCGTTCGAGCATTGCCCTGCAGCGTGGCGAGAACAACGACACACGTTGGGCGCCGCCGGTGTTCGACGTGGACGGCGTGCGCATCGCCGTGATTTTTGACTTGGACCGCGAACTCGAGATGTTGCCGACCGGTGTTGACCTCATTGCGTATTTCCAATTCAACGCGTTTGACATGACCGACCGTGAGACTGCCGCCATTGCCGCCGTTCGCAGCGGCGCCTACCGCAAGATCGCATCCAAGCGCAGCGTGTGGTTTGCCTGCATGGCGCCGGTCGGTGCCTATGACGAGTCGGTGTATACCGGCGGTTCGTTTGTGCTCGACGACTGCGGTCGCGTGGTGGCCCAGGCGCCGTGTTTTGAGGAGAGCCTGCTGGTTCAGGAGATTCAGCGCGGCGTGATGCTCGATGCTTTGGAGGACCACGAGCTGCCCGAGTTTCGTTCCGAGGAGTGGTTGTGGCAGGCGCTGGTGCTCGCCGTGCGCGACAACGCCCGAGCCCACGGTGCGTCGCGTGCTGTGGTGGCACTCGAGGGTGACTTGCCGTCGTCCCTGCTGGCGGCGCTGGCCGTCGACGCTCTGGGCCCGCGTAATGTGATTGGCCTGGTGCTGGGGCGCAACCGTATCTTTACGCCGGCGCAGGAAGAGGCCGAGGCTGCCCGCTGCGCCGCCGTCCGCGCCATCGCCGAGCGTTTGCACATTCGCACCGTCGAGCGCGATGCGCCGGATGCGGCGCGTGTGCTCGATCGCGACGTGTCGGCGGGCGATGCCGAGCGTCTGCGCTCGCGCACGTTGGGCCTCATGCTGGAGGACACGGCGCTCGAGCTGGGTGCGATGGCGCTGAGCTCGCTGTCCAAAACCGAGTACGCGCTGGCGGCGCCGGCGCTTTGCGGCGGCTACCAGGGCGATTACGCGCCCTTTGGCGATGTGTATCTGTCGACGCTTGAGTTTGTGGCGCGCGTGCGCAACCGCACGTCTGCCGTGGTGCCTCAAGAGCTCGTGACGCTCAACGCGGTGGAAGATTGTATGGAGCGCGTGCTGGCGCAAGCGCTCTCGACGCTCGACGGTCCGGTCGATATGCTCGACCGCGCGGCACAGCTGCTCGGCGGGCTTGAGCCGGGTGAGGTCGATGGCGCGCTCGAGGCGCACGTGGACCGCAATCGATCTTTCGACGACATCCCGATGGCCGCTGGCAAGCCTGAGGCCTGCTCGCTGCTGCTGATGCTCGTTCGACAGGGTGAGGCTGCCCGTCGCATGCTACCGACGGTGCCGATCGTCTCGGCCCGTTCGTTTGCCGAGCGTGCCTGGCCGTATATGCTCGCGTGGTCCGACCTGGGGCTTAACGGCAAGGAGCGTATGACGGTCGATTCGCTGGCGCGCGCCGAGGTGCGCCGTTTTGCTGACGAGGATACGAGCGAGCGCGTGCGAAACGAGATGATGGGCGTGCTGGGCGAGCTACTGGGTATTTCGCCCGAGCAAATGGAGGAGCTGCGCTCTGAGGACGGTCAGCGTCGTTTGCACGAGGGAATGAAAAAGTTCGAGGGCGAGGTTCAGGACGCCATCGATAAGATGATGGACGGTCAGGGCGGCTCGCAAGGTAGTCCCCAGGGTGGCCCGATGCCGCATCCGCCGGTGGACCCGAGGCAGTTCCCGTTCTTCTCTCAGAACTAGACTGGGGGTAGGAATCGCTCCAACCCCGACACTTCAACTAAGCATCTTGGCCCCGTTGTGTTATTCTAGAACAGACGTTCGTGAATGATGCGCGGGGCCTTGCCTTGCGCTGTGCTTGTGGCGAGGGGAGGTCGGCTTGGTTATCTTGGGCATTGACCCCGGTTTGGCTCATACGGGTTGGGGGATTATCGAGGAGCGGCGTGGCGAGGTTCGTTGCCGTGCCTATGGCTGCATCGAGACCAGTGCCGGAAGTCCGCTCGCGGTGCGCCTGTCGCATATCGCCCATGACCTTAAGGATGTCGTCGAGCGTTATCGACCCGACACGGCTGCTGTCGAGAGCATCTACTTTGGCGCCAACGTTCGCTCGGCCATCCCCACGGCGCATGCCCGCGGTGCTGCACTCGTCGCGCTTTCGGAATGCGCGCTCGAGATTGGCGAGTACACGCCCATGCAGATCAAACAGGCTGTGGTGGGCACCGGCGCCGCGGACAAGCGGCAGGTCGCCTACATGGTACGCACGCTCACACAGCTCGACCACGACCCGCATCCCGACCATGCCGCCGATGCCCTGGCCTGCGCCATCTGCCACGTAAACCTCAGCCGCACCCGCGCCCTCACCGGTGGCGAGTTCTATCAACAGAGAGGAACCGGATACTGATGATTTCCCAGCTCCACGGAACGCTTGTCGAGGCCACGATGAGCTCTGCTGTCGTCGATGTGTCGGGCGTTGGCTTTGAGCTCGGCGTTTCGGGCAGCACTGCGGCCACGTTGCCGACGCCCGGTGGCGAGGTCTGCCTCTACACGCGTATGCAGGTGCGCGAGGACGCCATGACACTTTTCGGTTTTTCCTCAAAGGATGAGCGCATGATGTTCGACCGGCTCGTGTCCGTTTCGGGCGTTGGCCCGCGCCTGGCGCTTGCCGTGCTTTCCACCTATACCGTGGGGCAGCTGTATTCGCTGGTGATGGCCGAGGACGACAAGGGCATGGCCAAGGTACCCGGTGTGGGCAAAAAGACAGCTCAGCGCCTGATCCTGGAACTCAAGAGCACCTTTGCCAAGGATAAGGGCTTTGTGCCGGTCGACGTGATTCCCGGCCAGGTTGCGATGCCCGTGCCCGCTGCTGCTCCCTCGGCCATCGATGATGCCCGTGCGGCGCTCCTTTCCATGGGCTTTAGCCCGCAGGAGACCGATGTTGCCCTGAGCGGGTATGATGGGCAGAATATGCGTGTCGAGGATCTGCTCGGCGCGGCGCTTAAGCGACTCGGAATGGATGCGTGATGTGGGAAGCCGATGACTCTCAGGACCTGTGGGCGACGCCCGGCAACTCGCCGGCGGCATCCATGGCGCACGGCGAGCGCATGGTGGGCTCGGAGCTGACGGCCGAGGATCTCGATGTCGACCGCACTTTGCGCCCCCAGCGCCTGGACGATTACTGTGGCCAGGAGCACATCAAGCAGAGCCTACGCGTGTTGATCGAAGCGGCGCAGAGCCGTGGCGAGACGCTCGACCACGTGATTTTCTCGGGTCCTCCGGGCCTGGGCAAGACCACGCTGGCCACCGTTATCGCCAACGAGCTGGGCGCTCAGATCAAGACCACGAGTGGCCCCGCCATCGCGCGCACGGGCGACCTAGCGGCCATCCTTACCAACCTGCAGCCGGGTGACGTGCTGTTTATCGACGAGATCCACCGTCTTAACCGTTCGGTCGAGGAAGTCCTGTATCCCGCGATGGAGGACTTTGCGCTCGATATTGTGATCGGTAAAGGCCCGGCCGCACGTTCTATTCGCTTGGATATCCCCAAGTTTACGCTGGTGGCGGCCACGACCCGTTCGGGCATGCTCACGGGCCCGCTGCGCGATCGCTTTGGTATCTCGTATCGCTTGGACTACTACACGGTCGAGGAGCTCGCCCAGATTGTGACGCGCTCGGCGACTATCCTGGGCGTGACGATCGATCATCCCAGTGCGCTCGAGATCGGCTCGCGTTCGCGCGGCACGCCACGTCTTGCCAACCGCCTTCTCAAGCGCGTGCGCGATTACGCACAGGTGTGCGGCAACGGCCCCATCGAGCTCGATATCTGCCGCCAGGCGCTCGAGTTCTTCGAGATCGACGAGCTCGGTCTGGACTGGATGGATATTCGTATCTTGGAGACGCTCGCCAAGACGTTCTCCGGTCGTGCCGTGGGACTTACGACCCTTGCCAGCGCGGTGGGCGAGGACCCGGGCACGCTCGAGGATGTCTATGAGCCCTATTTGCTGCAGTGCGGATTGATGATTCGTACGCCGCAGGGCCGTCAGGCAACCCTCCGCACCTTTGAGCACCTGGGGATTGAACCTACCGTTTAGGGCGTTTTGTTTTGGCGGGCTGTTGGACTATCGCTGGGCATCGGGTAAACATATCGCCGTTCATCGGTTATGGGCGTTTTTACTATTGCGCGCCCGTGCTATGCTGAATTGGTCTTTTTCTCATTCGGTAACGAAAGGACCGCCCATGCCTACTGACATCGAAATCGCACGTTCTGTCACGCCGCTGCCTATTACCGAGGTGGCCAAGAACGCCGGCGTCGACGTTAAGCACCTTATTCCGTACGGCTTCGACAAGGCTAAGGTCGACTATTCACTGCTCAACGAGCCGACTGATCACCAGGCCAAGCTCGTCCTCGTGACCGCTATCAACCCAACGCCTGCGGGCGAGGGCAAGACCACCACGACCATCGGTCTGGCCGACGGCCTGCGTCGTCGCGGCGTCAAGAGTGCCGTGGCCCTGCGCGAGCCTTCGCTCGGCCCCGTCTTTGGCGTTAAGGGCGGCGCTGCCGGCGGCGGCTGGGCTCAGGTCATCCCCATGGAGGATATCAACTTGCACTTTACCGGTGACTTCCATGCCATCGGTGCCGCCAATAACCTGCTGGCCGCCATGCTCGACAACCACATCCAGCAGGGCAATCAGCTCGGTATTGACGTTAAGCGCATCACCTGGAAGCGCGTTGTCGACATGAACGACCGCCAGCTGCGCCATGTTATCGACGGCATTGGCGGCAAGGCCCAGGGCGTGCCGCGCGAGGACGGCTTCGATATCACCGT
>USLO01000060.1 GCA_900555515.1 uncultured Collinsella sp. | reverse complement strand
CACGGCCTTGGCAACGGCCTCGACGGCCTCGTCCTGACCGATGATGCGCGTCTTGAGCACGCTTTCGGCCTGCAGCAGGCGGCGGCTCTCGCTCTCGGTAAGCGAGGACACCGGCACGCCCGAGGTCACGGACACGATATCGGCGATCTGACTCACATCGATGGTGAGCGGACTGGCGTCGAGCTCGGCGGTCCAGGCAGCCTTGGCCTCGGCGAGCTCAATCTCGGCGGCCTTCTGCTGCTCGGTGATCTCGGCGGCCTTGTTCATGTCGTCGCTCTCGGTGGCCTCCTGCGCGGCGGCCTTAAGCTCCTCCACGCGATGCTCGGCCTCGCGCACCGGCTCGGGCGCGCGGTTGGCGGCGATGCGGGCGCGGGCGCCGGCCTCGTCGATGAGGTCGATGGCCTTATCGGGCAGGAAGCGATCCTGGATGTAGCGGTTGGAGAGGTTCGCGGCGGCCTCGATAGCACCCTGCGTGTAGCGTACGTGATGGTGCTCCTCGTAGCGCGGCTTGAGCGCGGTCAGAATTTTGACCGTGTCCTCGACACTCGGCTCCTCGACATCAATCGTCTGGAAGCGACGCTCAAAGGCCGGGTCCTTGGTGAGGTACTTGCGGAACTCCTCGGCCGTGGTCGCACCGATGATCTGGAAGGCACCGCGCGCGAGCACCGGCTTGAGCATGGAGCTCGCATCGATAGAACCCTCGGCAGAACCGGCACCGATGATGGTGTGCATCTCGTCGATAAACAAGATGACGTCGTCGGCTTCGGTTGCCTCCTGGATCACGTTCTTGAGGCGCTCCTCAAACTCACCGCGATACTTGGCACCCGCAACAAGACCCGGCAGATCGAGCGTCCAGATATTCTGGTTCATAAGATTCTCGGGCACATTGCCGGCAGCGATCTGCTGCGCCAGGCCCTCGACGATGGCCGTCTTACCCACGCCGGGGTCACCCAGGATGAGCGGGTTGTTCTTGGTGCGGCGCGAAAGGATCTCCATCATGCGCTGGACTTCCTTTTCGCGGCCAATCACGGGATCGAGCTCGCCGTCGCGCGCCTTTTGCGTGAGGTTGGTGGCGAACTGCTTGAGCGTATCGGTGCCACTCCCCTTTTGCTGAGAGGCGTCCGAGCCGCTAAAGAACGGCAGGCCCGCACCGGGACGCCCGGCGCCGGCTCCGGCGAGCGGACGCTTCTTGTCCTGATCCTTAGCGGTGAGCTTTTCGATGGCCTTTTTAATGGAAGCAGACGACACACCCAGGCGCATGAGGATATCCATGGCCATGCCGTTGCCCTCTTCGACGATGCCGATGAGCAGGTGCTCGGTCGACACATATGTCTGGTTGTTCTCACGCGCCACGCGGAAGGAGCGCTCCATCACGCTAATGACGAGCGGCGTAAAGGCAAGCTTGGCAGCCTCGGTCTCCTCGCTGGGCTCGGGAACCGTGGTCTGGACCTCCTTGAGGGTGTCCATGATGTCGTCGTAGGAGATATCAAGCGAGCGCAGCGCCTCGGCAGCGATGCCCTCGTCCTCCTTGGCAAGTGCGAGCAGCAGGTGCTCGGTGCCCACCTTATTTGAGTGCAGATCGAGCGCCTCCTGTTTGGCCATCGACATGACCTTGCGCGCTCGATCGGTAAATCTATCTAACATGCTCGTTTCCTTACATGAGTTCATCGAAATCAAAACGCCCGCCCGTCGGCGGCGCTTTTGTCTCTTTACCCACAGGTTGTCTATGTTAACAGCTGGAGGAATATCTATAAACCCGGCTCACATGAATGCAGGTTATGACCGCATCGCGGGACTCACCGCGCGATGCGCGACAGGCGCCCCGCAAGAGAAACCCTAGGCGTCTTTCACCACGTCGGGACTCGTCGCACGCGATGCGCGATAGGCATCGGCCTCCTTGGAGACGCGTTCGAGCAGCTCGGATGTATCGACGCCCTCGACTTGCGCGACCGTTTCCACCGTCTGCATGGCGACCGCCCTCAGGTACGCGCACGCGCTGTCCCCCAGCTGCTCGAGGTCTATCTCCTCGCCGCCCTCCCGGGCAAAGCCGACCGCCATCACAAAGCCCATGATGCCCGAGACCAGAAAGCCCACCGCAAAGCTCGAATCTGCCTTGAGCTCTTCTCCGTCGGGGTGGACGATCTCTCTCACGCGGTCGATGATGATCGTATGGATGCCCTGCACGACCTGCTCGGCGGCACCCGCCCTCATGGTGATGACGATGCGCCGCAGCAGGCAGCGGACGTCGCGCCGGTCGAACGCCGAAAGGTCGCCCTCGCTCGAAAAATGCCAGAGGACATCGGTGATGAGCTCGTTATCCTGCAGCAGCTGGGCTATGGCGATGGCGACGAGTTCATCGAAATCGTGAAAATAGTAGTAAAACGTTCCGCGATTGCACTGGGCGGCGCGGGTCACCTCGCCAACCGACAGCTCGAAGATGCTGTTGTTCTCGATGAGCTCCCAAAACGCCTCGATGATACGGGTGCGTGCATCGGGCGCATCGGCGTCCTTACGCGGTCTCGCCATGCGCCTCACCGCACCCCTGCGCCTTGGCGTTCATGATGAGCATCTGAAGACGGTTCTCCACGTTGGCGAAGCTCACGTCGGGATCGTAGTCGAGCGGCAGGAACTGCGCCGTGGGATACTGCTCCTTGAGCGCATGGATGAGCCCGCGCCCCACGACATGGTTGGGCAGACACCCGAACGGCTGCAGGATCACGAAGTTGCGGCAGCCGCGCTTGGCGTGCTCGAGGATCTCCGCCGGAATCAGCACGCCCTCGCCCGCATCGAACGTATGGTGCAGGATCTTATCGCTCGCGCGCACGAGCTCGGGCATGCGCGTCGGCGGCTCGTAGAGCGGGCTCGCCGCGCCCAGGCGGTCGCAACGGTCGTGCGCGAGCTCGAACAGGTTGTCCGCCGTGGCGTACCAGGCCTTTTCGGGCAGCGACAGGTCGACGTGGAACTCGCGCGACTGCGCATGCTTGTAGAAATAGGTCTTGCGGATCACGTCGGTCATGCGCGCCTCGATGACCTCGAGCCCGTTGTCCTCGAGGTAGCGCTCGATCTCGTGGTTGGCGCCGAGATGGAAATTGAGCAGGTACTCGCCCACGATGAGAACGGTCGGATGCGGGTTCGAGCGGTCGTACGGAACGGCGTCCATGATCGCAAGCGCGCGTTTGAAGCCCGTCGCCTGGCCTCTCAGCCCGGAGCGCTCCATGCCCTCGATAACCTCATCGAGCGCGCGGTCGAACGCAGCGTCCGCCGCGCCCTTCTCGAGCTCGTAGGGACGGATGCGCCTAAGCATGGCCTCGAGGGCATCGATCATGGGAAGACCGTAGGCGATCTGGATGCTCGGGCCAAGGCCGAGCTTGAAGCCCGGATGCGCATTGTGGGCATCGACGTCGTCGTTGGTGAGCACCGGGACATAGTCGTATCCCGCGTCGTCGAGCGCGCGGCGCAGCAGGGGCATGTAGTGCGTCAGGCGGCAGTCGCCGATATACTTGCCAGTCACCACGGCGACGTCGTGCGGGTCGTACTTACCGCTCTCGAGTGCCGCGAGCGCCTCGCCGATCACGATTTGCGCGGGGAAGCAGATGTCGTTGTGCACATAGCGTTTGCCCAGGCGGATGGCATCCTCGCGCCCGATATCAAGGGCCTCGGCGCGCACGCCCTGATTGCGCATCGCCGCGGTCATGAGCCTGCAGAACGCATGGGAGGTGTTGGGGACCAGCGCGATCTTGTCGTGCCGGTCGCGCTTGGTGTACTTGACCTTATACGGGTCGTCGAGCGGATGGACCGCGTGCACCCGGGCGCCCTCGGCACGCTCCTCCGCGCGACGACGGTTGACCGACTCGATAAACGAACGCACGCGAATGCCCATGGGACCGGCGACGTCGCTCTCATCGAGCTTGATCATCATCGGAACCTTGGAGCCCATCTCGCCCATCATGCGCGCGATCTCGTCGGTGAGATACGCATCGTGGCCGCAGCCGAAGCTGCCCATCTGCACGAGCTCGAGCTCGGGCGTCGATGCGACGATGACCGCGCACGACAGCATGCGCGCATGGTAGTTGTTCACGATGTCGATGCGGCTGTTGGAAAGGTCGACGTTGCAGACCCCCGGCACCGCATCGGGCGTCAGCACGGGGATGCCGCGCTCAGAGAAGAGCTTGGGCAGCCCGTGGTTGACCAGCGGGTCGTTGTGGTACGGGCGCGAAGCGATCACCACCGCGTAGCCGCCGTCCTCGCGCAGATTCTCGAGCACCTGCCTGCCGCGCAGCTGCAGCTGGTTCTCAAACGTCTGCTGCGCGCGGTCCGCCTGCTCGGTCGCCTTGGCAACCAGGTCGGCATCGATATCGAAGGTCTCTTTGCACCACGCCTTGAGCTGGCGGTTTCGGTCGCCCTCGTCGTACCAGTGGAACAGCGGCGTATCGAACGGAACGCCGAAACGCTCCTCCGGGTTATCGGAATTGCGCATCACGTAGGGGTATCCCTTTACGACGGCGCACATCCACTCGCTGGTAGAGGCGGTGTTTTCGGTGGGCACCGTCGTGATGATGGGCATGAAGATGCGGTCGACGCCGGCGTCGACGAGATTGCGGATGTGCCCGTGGACGAGCTTGGCCGGGAAGCACACGGTGTCGGATGTGACGTGCGCCAGACCGCGCTCGTACATCGCCTTGGTGCTGCGTCCCGAGACGCGCACCTTAAAGCCGAGCGTGCTGAAGAACGTCGACCAGAACGGCATGGTGTCCCAGAACTCGAGCACACGGGGAATGCCGATCGTGACATCGCGCCCCCCGCAGACGAGAACCGTGGGGTACGACTCGAACAGCAGCTTCTCGCGGTCGACAAAGAGATTGGGGGCAGCCGCGGTCCGGTCGCGCCCCGTGCCGGGCGCCTGTGCCTCGCAAGCACCCTGCGGACGCAGCTCCTCCGCCGCGGGAACCTTGCGCACGAGCTCATCCCATGAGATGGCGCCGCCGCGCGGGCAGCGATTGCCCGTGACGTAAAGCGAGCCGTCGCCAAACGCCACGACCGCGCGCTGGCAGCGGTTGTTGCACCGACGGCAGGTAACGCCGCCGAACTCGCGATGCTCGAAGCGCTCCACGGCATCGAGCCCGATAAACGACGTGCCGGCGTCGCCCTTGCGGCATTCCTCGCGCGCGAGCAGGGCGATACCGATAGCGCCCATCAGCCCCGGGTGGGGCGCACGCGTGACGGGTTTGCCCAGATACTGCTCGAATGCGCGCAGCACCGCGTCGTTTCGGAACGTGCCGCCCTGGACGACGACTTTGTCGCCCAGACGGTTGAGATTTGAAACGCGAATGACCTTGGTGAACACGTTCTCGATAATCGAACGGCAGAGACCGGCCATGATGTCGCTCGGACCCTTACCGCGCCGCTGCTCGGAAACGACGCTGCTGTTCATGAACACCGTGCAGCGGCTGCCGAGAACGGCGGGGGCTTTGGACGAAAATGCCTCGGTCGCGATATCCTCAACGGCTATTCCGAGGTTTTTGGCAAAACCCTCGAGGAACGAGCCGCAGCCCGCAGAGCACGCCTCGTTGACGACGATATCGGTCAGCACGCCGTGGTTGAGCCAGATGGCCTTCATATCCTGTCCGCCGATGTCGAGCACGAAGGTCGCATCGGGAACGCATGTACACGCGGCGCGGGCGTGCGCGACCGTCTCGACCGTATGGTAGTCGGCGTGGAACGCGCGCGCGAAAAGCTCCTCGCCGTATCCCGTGGTGCCCACGGCATCGATCGCAAGCGTGACTCCCGCTGTCTCCCAGCGGTTCTTCAAGCTGACAAGACCCTGTTGGGCGACGTCGAGCGGTCTGCCGTTATTAGACGCGTAGAACGAATCGACAAGCTCACCCGCCTCATCGACCAGGGCGAACTTGGTCGTCGTGCTCCCCGAATCGATACCGAGCGCCACACGCACCGTCTCTCCGGGCGCATACGCATCCGGACCCTTTGCCGGCGTCTCTTTGCCATGGCGTGCCGTAAAATCCGCCTGCTCGGCAGGTGTGGCAAAAAAGGGCTGGGCAAGACGTCCCTCCCCGCTTGCGGGCGCGACCGTCTCGAGCTTATCCAGCCGGACAAAAGCGTCGGGAAGGTCGATCGGTTGGGACGATGCGAACATGTCGGTCAGCGACAGGGCGGCACCGCGCGCGACCATGATCTGCGGATCGCGCGGGACGATAACCTGATAGTCCGATAGATTCAGTTGCTCCCGGAACACGCGGACCAGCGTGGGGTTGTAGGCGAGCGTACCGCCCTCGAAGATTACCGGCGGCTCGATGTCGATACCCTGGGCCAGACCGCCGATCGTTTGGCGGGCGACCGCGTGAAGCGCCGAAAGCGCCAGGTCGGTGGTAGGAATGCCCTCGTTGAGCAGCGGCTGGATATCGGTCTTTGCGTACACGCCGCAGCGGCCCGAGACCTCGTGGACGGTCGTTCCCCGGCTTGCGAGCTGCTCGAACTCGCCCGATTCGGTGCCGACCCCCATGAGCTTTGCCATCTCGTCGATAAATGCACCGGTACCGCCTGCGCACGAGCCGTTCATGCGCATGTCGGCAACCTCAATGTCTCCCTTATCGTTGGTGCGGAAGAAGATCATCTTGGCGTCTTGGCCGCCCAGCTCGATGGCGCAGCGCGTCTGCGGATAGAACCTGCTGATCGCGAGCGCGTTGGCGACCACCTCCTGAACGTACGAGGCGCCCAGCGCGGTCGCGATATCGCGCGCACCCGAGCCGGTCACCGCAACGCGCAGCGACTCATGGGGAAAGCGCTCGGCGAGCTCGCCGAGCATGGCGCGCACGCTCGCTGTCTGACACGCCCCGTGGCGGCGATATCCCCACCACGCCTCGGTCATATCCTCGTGCATCGCGTAAACTTTGGTCGTCGTCGACCCTACGTCCAGTCCTACTAACAACGCCATAACGCTCCGTCTCTCGCATTTTTCCTGCTAGAGATATACCACTCTACGTAATACAACAGACTGTTGTATTTAAACTCCGTATAAAAAGCGGCTGCCGAAACGCTTCAGCAGCCGCCGAATGCACCAACAGATTGTTCTGCGCGCTAGCACGTCGGGCAACGGAGCAGCACGGGCCCTCCGGTCATGCGCACCGCTCGCGCCCGCGATGTCGCCGAGCGAGCTATCCACGCTTAGGGCTCCAACCAAGCAAGTCGCCCGCGCTCAGCAGATCCCTAAGCGAGCTACTCGCACTCAGGAGCCATAGCCTGCTCCAAGAGCTCGGCATGCTCCTCCTCGAAAACCGTCCCCACAGGGAAGGCGCGACGGAAGGCGAAGCGGGAAATCGGACCGGCTACCAAAAGGTTCCACGGCAGCGCCATCACAAAATTATGCGGGATGTTGATCATCCAGATCGCGGGCACGGAATACAGGTTCGCAAGGATGCCGCCGGGCATGTGCGTCAGACCCTCGCAGGCACCGTACAGCGACATGATGATGACCATGGGGACGACCATGCAGGAGCTGACGGCGAGCGTCATGGCAAGCGGCGAGCTCTTGCCCGGCGTGACCAAGTACTTAAAGGCGAAACCCTTGGCGAGCGGGCTGGCGACGAACCAGTCGCAGCACATGGCAAAAATGTAGGCAACGGGGAAGCCGAGCCACGCGGCGGCAACGACCTCGCCGTTGATGGCCCCGTGCTGCAGGGCAACGTTGTAGATGCTCATCCAGAGCACCATGCAAAAGCACATGATAAAGGTGAACAGCAGGCTCTCTCGTTTGTTGATAGGCATGAAGGGCAGATTCCTTTCCATGTTGCGTCGCGGCGCCGCCAACAAAAACGGGCGGGCAAGATGGAGCTGTTGGGACTTCATCTCGCCCGCCCGTGATACGTGCGTCTGCGACTACTTATGTGGTGGAACTACCCTAACACGAACGGCGCGCGCTTCGTAAGCGTTGAGTTTGTGGAGATGCAGGGCACCAATAATCCCCGACCCCATTAGTTGCGGTGGAATACGGACTGTTTTGACCCTTTAAGCAGCAATTCAATCCCTATTTCACCGCAACTCATTTGGTGCAAAGTAACCTGTCCCCCTTGTACCAATTAGCTGGTGTGGCGCCAGCGAGGGTCGGTGAGGGTTCTCGCCACACCCAGGCCAACGGGCAAAAACGCCACGATGAGCACTGCGCGCACAAACCAGCCGAGCATATTGACCGTGTCGAAGGTGCACATGTAATACATAGAGCGATAGAGATACAGACCGGGCACCATAATGACAATCGAAGGCACCGTGAGAGCGATGCGCGGGTAGGTGAGCTTGACTTCGGCCAAGCTTGCCAGCAGACCCGATACCAGCGCGCCGATAAACGCTGCTGCCTCGGGAGGCATTCCCGTGCTGAGGCCCAGGAAGGGAATCATCATCGGCGCATCGACAAGGGTCAGACGCAGGGTATTGGACACGGCGCCGATCAACCCAGCTGCCGCGGCCATCTTTACCGGGCTGTTGAACATCACCGAGAAGCCGAATACGCCAACGAAGCTCATCACCACGCGCAAGAGCGTAAGGGCAAACGGCGAAAGGCCGAGCGGGGCAAAATCATCCGGTGCCAGCCCCACACACTCGGCAACCATCCAGCCCACAAGGGTCGCCATCACAATAATCGACACGGCATACGAAAGACGCTCGATACCGCTTCGCATGTCGAGCTTGGCGATGTCGAGGCCTGCCGTAATGAGGGGAAAGCCGGGAATCACAAAGAGCATGGCGCCGATATAGCCTTCTTGGTGCGACATTGCCCCCGGTATGACCTGGCCAAGGCCGAGCAATGCCAGCAGATACGAAACGCAAGCGAGCGCAACGCCGGTCGTCAGCGCGCTGAACTGACCAAGGCCTTGCTTGAGAATATGGGAGCGGGCAAAGTTGCCGACACCCGCGCCCACGAACGCGCATGCCATCTCAATAGGACCGCCACCAAGTAAAAAGACAAAGGCGCCACAGGCGCAGGCCGCCGCAAGGCCCTGTTGCCAAGGCGCGTAATCAGGTTTTGAACTCTCAACGGTCTTGAGCATCTCGTGATACTCGTGCACCGTGAAGCGACGACCATAGGTCTCGATTTCCTTGAGGAAACTCTCCATCATCCAAATGCGATGGGTATTGACGCCCGTTGTGGGCAAGCTGACGACCTCATTAAAGCAGTGACCATCTTCGATGCAGGTGCACTCAAACGACAGAAGACTTAAGTCAACGTGGATGGTGACACCGAGTACGGCGGCAACACGATTCATGGTATCGCGCACGCGCCAGGCACCCGTTCCGCTTGCCAGCATAAGCATGCCGGTGCGGCAGATGATGGATGATTTATCGGTGAGCGGCGCATCGACGGCAAGCTCATCGCCTGCCGTCACGATCTGGTGCCAGTCAGTTTTCATATGGAGCGCGCCGGCACGAACGCCGTGGTGCATGGGGGCTCTCGAAAGCAGCGAGTTAAGGCGCGAAGGCTGTGAGGGCTCCGCCGATTCGCCCTCGTCCTCGTCGGGCTCTTCATCGACCAGATCAAAGGAATCAAGCGGCGCTGGCTCGCGACGGTCGATCAGCTCCTCGTCCTCATCATCAAAGTAATTGAACTGATCGAGCATGTCCTCTTCGATTGAACGCTCGCTCGCGTCGTCCATATAGACGCTCCCTTCCTACCGACTAACCCCCATCCTAGGCAGCAACGGCTAAAGGAAACATAAAAGAGACGGCTGTCATGCGAGCCATGTGCTCAACAGCCGTTGGGCAGTCGTTTAAGAACGTCCATTACAGTCGAAATTGTCAGCCCGGGACCGTCTCGGGCTACGATTGAGGCGCGCCCAGAACGGGCCG
>USLO01000059.1 GCA_900555515.1 uncultured Collinsella sp. | reverse complement strand
GGCGATCTGACGCGCCGTCTGGACGAGGTGCAGCACGACTACACCGACGAGATTGTCTCGACCATGCACGTGCATCTTGATCACCACAACTGTCTGGAGATCCTGGCACTCAAGGGTCGCGGCGAGCGCGTCTACGAACTAGCCGATCGCCTGCTGGGCCTGCGCGGCGTTAAGCACGGCGAGCTCACCTGCGCCGCCACCAGGCAAAGTCTGGGGCTATAGCGGGATTTCCCGCAGCGCACCTGCCAAAAAGGGACAGGTTTGTTTTGGCAGGTTTAGAAGCTTTACCTACCAAAACAAACCTGTCCCTTTTTGGTCGGTTTTGATGAGGGGTGTCGCATGCGGCATGTGCATATTCATGTGACGGGCATTGTGCAGGGCGTTGGCATGCGACCGTTTGTGTATCGCGAGGCCATGGCGCATGGCATTTGCGGTTGGGTGCTCAATGCGGGCGACGGCGTGCACATCGAGGCGCATGCTCCGGCCGATGCGCTCGATGCTTTTGTTGCCGCGCTTTCTGAGCATGCGCCTGCGGCAGCCCGCGTAGAGCATGTCGAGACTGTGGACCTGGCAGCCAACGGTTGGGATGCCGCCAATGAACAGGGTTTTCGCATCGTAGCATCGCAGGACCAGACCGCGCACACGACGCTCGTCTCGCCCGATATCGCCACCTGTGACGATTGCCTGCGCGAGTTGTTCGATCCCGCCGACCGACGCTATCACTACCCCTTTATCAACTGCACTAACTGCGGCCCACGCTTTACCATCATCCGATCGCTGCCTTATGACCGAGCGGCCACGTCGATGGATTGTTTTCCCATGTGTCCCAAGTGCGCTGCGGAGTATGTCGACCCACTCGACCGGCGTTTTCACGCGCAGCCCGATGCCTGCTTTGATTGCGGGCCGCATATTACGTGGCGCGAGGCTGTAAACGGCAATGCGTGCGGGAATTCGTCCGCGACACCGGCCGTCGGCACCACACGCGAGGCCAGCGACGCTATCATCGAGCGCTGCGTTGAGCTGCTGGCCAGCGGTGGCATCGTCGCCATCAAGGGCCTGGGCGGATTCCATCTAGCCTGTGACGCTGCCAACGAGCAGGCGGTGGCCGAGTTGCGCCGTCGCAAACGCCGCAGCAACAAACCACTTGCCGTCATGGTACGTAGTCTTGCTGATACCGAGCGCCTGTGTCATATCGACGATGCTGAACGCGATCTGCTCGCCGGCAGTATCCGCCCCATCGTGCTGCTGCGCCGGCGCACTGTTAGCGAGGACAACGGCGGTTCCCCCGACATCCTCGCCCTCGCGCCATCTGTCGCGCACGACCTGCCCGAGCTCGGCGTCATGCTCCCCTATACGCCGCTTCAACATCTGTTGCTTGCCGCGGCAGAAGTCTGCGGTATGCACGCGCTCGTCATGACCAGCGGAAACCTGAGCGAAGAACCCATCGAGACCGACGACGACCTTGCCTGGGAACACCTCGTTGCCGCCGGCATCGCCGACGCGTTGCTCGGTAACGACCGCGCGATTCTCTCGCGCTATGACGATTCCGTGGTGCGCATGGTCGACGGCGCCGTTATGCCCGTGCGCCGCGCTCGGGGATATGCACCCCAGCCGCTGCCGTTGCCGGCGCTCGACGGCGCTCCGTCCTGCGTGCTCGCCTGCGGGCCACAACAAAAGGCCACGATTGCGCTCACACGTGAAGGGACGAACGGCGAGGCGCCCTGTTTTGTGTCGCAGCATATCGGCGATGTTGAAAACGGCGGGACCTTCGATGCCTGGAACGCCGCACGCACGCGCTTGGAAGATCTCTTTGATTTGGCGCCCGCCGCCTTGGCCTGCGATGTACACCCCAGCTATCTATCGGGCCAGTGGGCGCGCGAGCAGGCGCGAAAATGCAATCTGCCGCTCGTCGAGGTGCAGCACCATCATGCGCATATCGCGAGCGTAATGGCCGAGGCCATCGCCGCGGGCCAGCTTACAACCGACGCGCGCGTCCTTGGCATCGCCTTTGACGGCACCGGCGCCGGCACCGATGGGACCATTTGGGGCGGCGAGTTTCTTGTTGCCAGCCTTGGCGGCTTTGAACGCGCCGCGCATTTGCGCACCTGGGCGCTCCCCGGCGGGGCGGCCTCCGTGCGCGACGCCCGCCGCAACGCCTTTGCCCTGCTCAGTGAGCTCGGCCTGCTCGAGCACCCAGGTGCCGCTCGGCTTTTGGACAGCCTCGACGAACAAACGCGCAGCGTGACAGCCACCATGATCGAGCGCGGCATCAACAGCCCGCGTACCAGCAGCATGGGGCGTCTCTTTGATGCCGCGGCAGCAATTCTGGGCATCTGCGACAAGGCAACCTACGAGGGCGAACCCGCCATAGAACTCGAAGCCGCCGCCTGGCGCGCGTTCAGCAGTGAAAGTGCCTGCCCCACCGGCAATATGGCCAGCTTTTCCGTAACCGAATCATCCCGTCCGGACGACTTCCATGTTCTGAACTCCAGACCGCTTTTTGAGGCGCTTTTGGAGGGAATCAGGACCGGCGTGCCCGCCGGCAAGCTCGCGCTCGACTTCCATGTCACCATCGCACGCGCGTCGGCCCGCATCGCAAGCGAGATCTGCGTCCGTGAAGACCTCGACACCGTCGCGCTCTCGGGTGGCGTGTTCATGAACCGACTTTTGCTCCAGCTCCTCACCCGCGAGCTCAAAAGCATGGGTCTCACTGTCTTGGTTCCCCACTCCGTACCCGTCAACGACGGCTGCATCGCCTACGGTCAGGCAGCGGTCGCGCGCGCTCGTCTTGCGCAGATTGCGTCGCAGTAGCTCGCCCTCGCACGCCGCCGCGCCCAGTCGTCTCACAGGCGTAACGCGTTTGCCCGCGAACCCCGCGAGCGCTACCATCAACTGACGGATTATTGAGCGCCCGTCCAGCGCAAAGCGTATAAAAGGGGAGCAATATGTGCCTTGCCGTTCCCGGTAAAGTAGTCAAACGCGACGACGACCTCAAGGCCACCGTCGACATGATGGGCATCGAGCGCCCCGTGTCGCTGCGACTCGTGCCGACGGCGCAGGTTGGCGACTATATTCTCGTACACGCCGGCTTTGGCATCCAGATTGTCGACGAGCAGGAAGCACAGGAAACGCTCGAGCTTGTTAATGCCATGTCCGAGCTGGTCGAAGAAGACCAGCTGACCACCAACCCGGCGGAGGCTTACTAGTGGCGCCCGAGCAGCCGGCGCGCTCCGGTATCGATTTCTCGGCATTCCGCGATCCCAAGCTGGCTCGCGAGCTCATCGAGCGCATTCATGAGCTTGTCGGCGACCGCACCATCAACCTTATGGAAGTCTGCGGCACGCATACCGTGAGCATCGGGCGCTATGGCTTTCGCTCCATTATGCCGGCCGGGCTCAAGCTGCTGAGCGGCCCGGGCTGCCCCGTCTGCGTCACCGCCAACCGCGACATCGACCACGCAATCGCGCTCGCCAACATAGACGGCGCCATCATCACCACCTTTGGCGACATGATGCGCGTGCCCGGATCATCCACCTCGCTCGCTGCGCAAAAGGCGGCGGGGCGCGATATCCGTATCGTCTATTCCCCGCTCGACGCGCTCGACATTGCCGAGCAAAACCCTGATCGCCCGGTCATTTTTATGGGCGTGGGCTTTGAGACTACGACGCCCACCATCGCCGCCGCCATCTTGGAGGCCGAGGCGCGCGGGCTTTTGAACTTCTCGGTCTATTGCGCCCACAAGGCCACGCCGCCGGCGTTGCGCGCCATCGCCAACGACCCCGAGACCACCATCGACGGCTTTATCCTGCCGGGCCACGTCGCCACCATCACGGGCTTGGCCCCCTTTGGCTTTTTGGTCGACGAGTTTAAGACTCCAGGCGTGGTAACGGGATTTGAGCCGGTCGACATCTTGCAGGGTATCTGCATGCTGGTCCAGATGGTTGTTGAGGGGCAGCCCGCGATTGACAACGCCTACCGCCGTGGCGTCAACGCAGACGGCAATCCCGTGGCGCGCCAGCTGGTCGAGCAGGTGTTTGAGCCGTGCGATACCACATGGCGCGGGCTGGGGCTGATTGCCAACTCGGGCCTTTCCATCCGCCCCGAGTTCTCGCGCTTTGATGCCCGCGCTCGCTTTGACGTGCCCGTTGAGGCGACGGTCGAGCCGCGCGGGTGCCGCTGCGGCGACGTGCTGCGCGGGGCCATTGCGCCGAGCAGCTGCCCGCTCTTTGGCCGCACCTGCACGCCCGAGCACCCCGTCGGCCCGTGCATGGTGAGCTCCGAGGGCAGCTGCGCGGCGTACTACCGCTACCGCGACTAGCCCGGGCACACCCGCACACCGGCACCACCCACGATTGGAGTTTTCGATATGTCCCATAGCGTTACCGATAGCACCGTCCTGCTGGGCCACGGCTCCGGCGGCCAGATGATGAAACGCATCATCGATGAGGTCTTTTTGGATGCCTTTGGGTCGCCCGAGCTGCTCGAAGGCAACGATGCCGGCGTCGCCGCGCTGCCCGCGAGCGGGCGCATCGCCATGTCGACCGACAGCTTTGTAGTCTCGCCGCAGTTCTTCCCCGGTGGCAACATCGGCCGCCTCGCCGTGTGCGGAACCGTCAACGACGTCGCGACCTCGGGCGCCAACGTGCGCTACCTGTCGTGCGGCTTTATCCTCGAAGAGGGCTATCCCATGGATAGGCTCCGCCAGATTGTGCAGACGATGGCCGAGACGGCGCACGAGGCGGGCGTGTCCATAATCACGGGCGACACCAAGGTGGTCGAGCGCGGCGGGGCCGACGGCGTCTATATCAATACCGCCGGCGTGGGCGAGGTGCCTGCGGGCGTGGCGCTCAGCGGCGCAAACTGCCAGCCCGGCGATGTCATCCTGGTCTCGGGTACACTGGGCGACCACGGCATCGCTATCATGAGCCAACGCGAGGGTCTGGCGTTTTCGAGCACCATCGAAAGCGACGCCGCGCCGCTCAACCACCTGATTGCCGATGTGCTTTCCGCAGCACCCGACACACGCTGCTTCCGCGACCCCACGCGCGGTGGCCTGGCCTCGACGCTCAACGAGTTTGCGCAGGCCGGCGGCGTTGCCATGGAGATCGACGAGGATGCCGTGCCCGTGCGTCCCGACGTGCAGGCCGCCTGCGAGATGCTCGGCTACGATGTGCTGCAGGTGGCAAACGAGGGCAAGATGGTTGCCGTCGTGCCGGCCGAGCAAGCCGATGCCGCGCTGAGCGCCATGCGCGCCGCCCGCTACGGCGAGAATGCCGCCATCATCGGCCGCGTGCTGCCACTTGCCGAGGGCGCCCATCCCGCCGTGCGCGTGCGCACCGGCTGGGGCTCGACCCGCATCCTCGACATGCTCGTAGGAGAGCAGCTGCCGAGAATTTGCTAACGACAAAGGCTCAGGGCTATTAAAGATATTCAGATTCCAAACATGCCCGGCACGCATGCCCAGTATCATGGGGTGCGTTTTACAACTCAAGCGGCAGGAGCACCCATGGCAGCAGCTTTTTCCCATGTGATCTTTGACCTGGACGGCACCATTCTCAACACGCTCGAGGACCTGGCGGCCGCCGGCAACCATACCTGCGAGGCGCACGGCTGGCCCACGTTTGCCGTTGACGAGTACCGCTACAAGGTGGGAAACGGCATGCTCAAGCTGGTTGAGCGCTTTATGCCCGCCGAGTACGCAGGCGACGGCCGCATGTTTGAGCAGACGCTTGCCGAGTTTAGGGCTTACTACGGCGAGCACAAGGAAGACCACACCGCTCCCTATGCCGGCACGATCGAGATGCTCGACCGCTTGCGCGCCGCGGGCGTTCAGCTTGCCGTGCTCACTAACAAGGACCACGTCTCGGCGGCTCCGCTTATCGAAAAGTATTTTGGTTCCGAGCGCTTTGCGCTGGTGCAGGGCCGTGTCGATGCGTTTCCGCCCAAGCCCGAAGCACCCGTCACGCTGCATGTGATGGAAGAGCTAGGCGCCGACCCGGCGACCACGCTCTACGTAGGCGATTCCAATGTCGATATCCTGACCGGCCACAACGCCGGCCTTAAGAGTGCGGGCGTCAGCTGGGGTTTCCGCGGCCGCGCAGAGCTGGAAGCCGCCGGCGCCGACTACGTGGTGGACACCCAGGGCGAGCTCGCAGCGCTAATCCTGGGCGAGTAACGAGCGACACTGCTTAACGCAGCTGCGACAATTCTTCCGCGCGGAAAGCGCATCCCGTTTTGGAGCTCCGGAATGGGATGCGCTTTCCGTTTGGGGCGCATCAGGGAAACCGCATCCCGTTTCAGAGCAATATTCCGGGTCGCACTTTCCGCAACCCACCCCATCCGGAAACCGCGACCCGGAATTCGGCCAAAAACCGGCTCGCATTTTCCCGAGCATTCGATGCAACGCTGGCGCAAGGAGTGTCCCCAACTGCCGGCAGAAAAGGAACGTTCCCAAGTGCCGCCTTCCCAATGACCACTCCAGCAATGGCGACGTCGCAGGTAGAGGACGGACAGCGAAAACGCCCCTAAGCGAGCAAGGTGACGTGAAATGAAAGGGCGCTGACCTTCTGGTCGCGCCCTTGAAATTGAACGTCAGATTGCCGCTTAGGGGCGTTTGCAGCGTCGAGCAGTTGCGGCGTTTGGTAAAACGCCGCAACGAACTAGTTCATCATCGCATTCATCATCTCGTTGGTTGCGGAATCGTCAGCAGACCACTCGCCATCGTCATTGGCGGTGTACTTGAAGGTGACCGTGGTGTCCTTGGTCTTAGCAGCCTTGGTCACATCAACCATGACCTGACCGGCCATCTTGTACAACTCGTCATCGGAAGGCATCGAATCGAGCGCGGCGACTTTCTCCTGGTACTGGGTGGCAAAATCCTCAACGATCTGGTTCATGGACTTACAAGTGATGGTGACCTCGGCAGTTGCGGTGCCCTTGTCCTCGTCGACCGTCACGTCGCCGATCTTGTAGTCAAAGCCCTCGAGATAGCTCTTGGCATACTCCTTGGGATCGATGCCCAGCTGCTCGAACTCGTCGCCCGAAGCCTCTTCCAGACCGGCGAGGAAATCGTCTCCGCCATTCTTAACCTCATCAAACTGAGTCGTAAGGTCCTTGGTGATGAGCTCCTCGACCGAAGGGCCTCCGCAGCCGGAAAGCAGGACCACGCACGCAACCAAGACGGCCATGAGGGGCGCAAGCAGCAGCTTCTTTTTCATGTTGTTCCTCCCAATGAGCGGCACCGCGCTTCCCGGACACGGCGCACGTTGTAATAAGGTAGGCCCATACTATCAACTAATGAACACCCTCGGCAGTACGAAGGCGCGGTCGGTTCGTTTTAGCATCCGAACGGTCTGTAGACTTGCACAACGCGCAATAAAACGTGTGCACCCGGTCTAATAAAAAGGGTGGCCGGACAATCCAACCACCCTAAAACATCCTCTGGACGCTACAGCTTACTTGCGGACGACCTTGACGATGGCATCGCCGGCGGCGACGGCGGACTCAGCCTCGACGGCGAGCTCGACATCGGCAAACTCGGCGGTGTTGGACACGGCCACGACGACGCAGTCCTTGTAACCGGCAGCGGCGATCTTGGCGCGATCGATCTTGAGCATGGGCTGGCCGGCCTTCACGACGTCGTCGGCCTTGACGAAGCCCTCGAAGCCGTCGCCATTCATGTTGACGGTATCGACGCCAACGTGCACCAGAACCTCGATGCCGCTATCGGACTGCAGGCCCACGGCGTGACCCATGGTGACGGTCACCTTGCCGTCGCAGGGAGCATAGACCAGGTCATCCTCGGGCCACACGGCGCAGCCCTTGCCCAGGACCTCGCCACCAAAGACGGGATCGGGAACGTCAGCCATCTTGATGACCTTGCCCTTGACAGGCGAGCACAGCACGTCGGCGCCGGCAGAAGCAGAGATGGAGGCCGGAGCAGCAGCAGCCGCGGGTTCAGCCTTCTTCTTGAACATATCAAACAGACCCATACGTTTTCTCCTCTTGATTAAGCGCAACGTCATGCGCATGCCTATGGTGATTATAGTGCCAAATGGTTCAAATGCTAAGGTGGGGACTCGAATCGCGAGCCCTTCCCGGTAGCGCTCGTGGAATGGAGCGTCTCCTTTGCATCGCGGATCGATAAGCCGAGTATCGTCCGCGCACGGGACGGGCAGAAGCGGGCGCGCCAAACCCGGCACTTCTTTTCGCTCTCGAGTCCTGTCGCCGCCTTGTCCCTAACACTTCCTGACACCGACCGAAGCGTGCCAAAATAAACCTGTCCCTTTTTGGTAGGTTTGGCGAGTGTGGATTTTTGGACGCTTAACCAGCGAACGTGGATAATCTCACACTTTGAGGCCGTCACCGAGCCAAAAACGGGAGATTATCCGCTCTCATTTTGGATAACCCCCCTTGTACCAAGCCGAGCTCCATGGTCAAGTAATAACGACTTCTCATCATTAGATTGTTTACATCAATTCTAATAACTATTTAATCCTTAAACTCGTTATTAGAATTGATATGATTAGCCTAATAACGAGTTTCCGGCACTAAAGATATGGAGGGCGCGATGCAAATCGAGGAGAACGGCCAGGGAACGCTCCGCAATAATCTATCGGGGAAATTGGCTTACTATTCGTTTTTTCCAACGCCCTTGCAATCATTGAGGCAGCTAAACCTCACCGAGGAAACCTATCGCACGCTTTCCGCATGCTCACGAAAGCTTGGAGAGCTTGAAGGCATGCTCTACTTTGTTCCCAACGCCGACATGTATCTGACAATGTACGTGCGCAAAGAAGCACTCCTTTCTTCGCAAATTGAAGGAACCCAGTGCACGTTTGACGACCTACTTAGTCCATCGCAAACACAACTCCATCATAAAGATGTCGCAGACGTCGTGAATTACGTCCGTGCTGTCGACCGCGGCGTAGAACTGCTCAAAAAGATGCCCTTGTGCACGAGACTTCTTAGGCAAGTTCATGCGGTCCTGCTGGACGGAGTGCGCGGAACGGAGAAGAATCCAGGCGAGCTGCGCTCCTCACAAAACTGGATTGGCCCCTCAGGCTGCACCATTGCAACCGCATCGTTTGTCCCTCCAAACATTGAAGATTTGAGTAACACGCTCCAGGACCTCGAACGCTTTATCAATGAGCCTCAAGTCGAAATGGATCCGATTGTGCGGGCGGCGCTCGTCCATTACCAATTTGAAACTGCCCATCCATTCCTAGACGGAAACGGTCGCCTGGGCAGGCTTCTCATTACACTTATGCTCATCAATGATGGCGTTCTTCATTCTTGCTTGTTCTATCCATCGTTCCAGTTCAAGAAAAATCGAAGCGAGTACTACCGGCAACTCACATCCGTAAGGGAGAGAGGCACTTACGAGGAATGGATAGAGTTTTTCTGCAACAGTCTTCTCGAGAGTGCGAAGGACTCGGTAGGGTCTTTAAAAAACCTTGTTGACCTCCATAACCGTTCCACAGCAACCATTACCGAAAATCTCGGAAGGACCGCTGCAAACGGGCAAAGGCTGTTGGGCATTCTTGAAGAGCACCCCATCGTCGACACCGCATTCATCGCTGCCCAACTCGATATCGGCAGGAGTACCGCGAGCTCGCTCGTCAAATCATTTGAAGAATTGGGTATCCTCCGTCCGCTCGACGAGTCAAGACAGAGATACCGGCAGTACGGGTATGAAGAGTATCTTTCGATTCTCAGGGAAGACGCCGAGCCGATTAGATAGGCACCGCAGCCCAAGCAAATTAAAGCGAGCGCGGATAATCTCCCACTTTGAGCCCGCACACAGGCCAAAAACGGGAGATTATCCACGCTCATTCCTGAGTAGTCATTTATGAACGTCCCCAATGACTACCCAATGACTACCATTGCAACGCCGATGTTTTGGCAACGCCAGCGAGCGGGTCGCATTTGTGACAAGGTGACGTGAAACGAAAGGGCGCTGACCTTCTGGTCGCGCCCTTGAAGTTGAACGTCAGATTGTCCAAATGC